>PWNZ01000079.1 GCA_003564135.1 Candidatus Cloacimonadota bacterium | reverse complement strand
TTTACTCCAAACGTCATCCTATGGAGTTTTGTCAGATGTATATAGTCACATTAAAAGAAGGAGAAACGGAGTTTGAGGATTTTCAATGGGTAAATTCCAGAAAGCCGATTTACCCCCTACCTGATGAAGGAGATTGGCAATCAGAATGGCCGGTTCCAAGTTTATTGTCCTTTGAAAAGGGTTCCGACTATCAGGTGATAGAGGTTCATCAGTTAGAAGAGCACTCACCGATTTTAGAGGTAGGTGTCAGGCCTGAGCCGGGAGAATCTTCTCCTTATATCGGTGGTGCTGTATACGATACCGAACCTTTTCAAATTATAGTAAACGGTGAAGATTTTGAAGGGATTGATCTGGAGTTATGGTATTTAGATGGTAATCAGGAGTATGCCACTCCCCAGACCGTAGAGTGGTACGACTTGAAGACCGAAAAGTGGAAAACTGTCGGCCCCGGTGACCTGACAGCCGATAATGGTCAATACCATATCGTAAGAATAACCGGTTTCTATGAACCGCCCGGAGATGACCCGACCGGCATTACCGGCGGTGCGTCGCCTAATCCCTTTAACCCCGATGTTACCTTATCGTTTAGTATCAGGGAGAGACAGGATGTAGAGATAACCGTCTTTAATATCAGAGGGCAGAGGGTAAAAACCCTGGCCCGCGGCGAATATGAACCGGGCAGCTACAGTGTAGTCTGGCAGGGAAGGAACGAAAATAATCAAGCCGTCGGCAGCGGTGTCTATTTCTATAGAATTACCGCCGGGAAAGAGTCAATTACCGGTAAAATGCTGATGCTGAAATAACAGTTAACTAAATCCACAGATTGCTTAGATTTCACTGAATCTATTCAGTGAAATCTGGCAATCTGTGGTTATTTTTAAGGAGGAAAAATGAAGTTATTAATAATACTCGGTTTGATAATACTCAGTTCTCAATTGTCAGTTCTCAATTCCACATTGTGGGAAGTCAGGCAAGACGGGTTCATTTCTACTATTCAATCAGCCATATACTATGCTTCCGACGGAGACAGCATTCTTGTCCATCCCGGCAGATACGTCGAGACTATAGACTATTTAGGAAAATCTTTATCAATATTCAGCCTGGCAATAACTACCGGAGACAGCAGTTATGTAGAGCAGACTGTGATTGACGGTAATTGGGATGGTACGGTTGTAACTATCCGTGACTGTGGTGATGCCTACTTAGGAGGATTTACGCTTACTCGCGGTAGTGGAAGCAGGTATCACATAGCAAATTTTTATGGAGGCGGCGGGTTATTAGTCATGGACTCGAAGGCACTTATTGAAGACTGCTTTATAGCCGGAAATAACACACAGGCAGTAGGTGGTGTTGATTTAAGAAATTCCCGTGCTACACTAAGAGGCAATACTATAACGGAGAACAGTGCCGATGATATAGCAGGGGGGTTGGGAGTATTGTATAATAATGAGGATAACTATTATATATTTTGTAAGGAGAAGAGAAATAATATTTACAAAAATTCCGCAACAAGAGGTTCTGATATTGTTGTTTCAGGGGCATCTTTTTTAGAAATAACACTCGACAAGGCTACTGTATTACATCAAGATCCGTACTTCTATATAGTAAGTGGCGATAGCGGAGAATTAAAAATCTCTGCAGAAAAGGCAGCAATAGATCAAGTTGAGAGCGATTTATATGTTGCAACCTGGGGGTCTGATGACAACAGCGGTCTCACGCCTGATGATCCTTTACGGAGGATTTCTTATGCGTTGATGAAGGTAAAAGCCGACAGCCTCAATCCCAGAACCATCTATATTGAGGAGGGAACATATTCCTACTCGCAAACAGGAGAACTGCTGCCGCTTCAGTTCAGGCCTTATGTTACACTAACCAGTCTTGACGAAGATACAAGATGGACAATAGACGGAGAAGAAAGGTCGCAGTACGGAAAGTCGATTAACAACATCGGTGATATAACCATTCGCAATGCCGTATTCAAAAGAGGGACATTAAATCTTACCAGCTTTGATGTACGGACTAACGGTCACACGGCAACTCTTGAGAATATTGATATTATTGAGTCTATACCTTACAATAATTTAGACTGTGCTAAGGTTGCTGGTTTTGGTCCCAACAGAAATCTAATAATGAGCAATGTGCACATAGATGGTAATCCTATAGGTGGCGGTATTGGTATTGGTCACTCCAGAGCGTATCGGAAGACGTGTGTATTTGACAGAATAAAGATCGAGAATGTTAGAGGTATAGGTATACATTTTGGCATTCAAGGTATTGCTAACGAGTATGAAGCTGATTTTGTTATTTCCAACAGTCTAATTAGTAATAATGATTTCCAGCCGGCATATTTTTTTACAGCAGCAGCCTTGAGTGTAATTGGACGAGGCAGACAGATGCCTGTTGACACACACCAGGTCAGGATTATAAACTGCACCATAGCCGATAACATATATATGACCGGAGGCACGACGGGAGCAACGGTGAGATTGAGCGGAATGTTGACCGCCGAGCTTTACAATAATCTTATCTACGGTAACGATAAAAGTTGGATATTATTATATGGAGTTGATGGTAGCGGCAAAGTATATATGTCTCATAATCTTTTTGAGAACGGGCTTGATGATGTGATTACAATGAGTTCTTACTCCTGGGATGCCGATAATATTATCTCCGGTGACCCTCTGTTTAGCGGTGAGGGTGATCATCCTTATCAACTGTCGGAAGGTTCGCCTGCCATCAATACCGGAACTACCGATATACCGGGATACACCTTCGAAAAATACGACCTTGCCGGAAATCAGAGGATTGTTGACGGCAGGATTGATCTGGGAGCGTATGAATATCAGTATACAAGTGTGGAGGAATCCTTTG
>PWNZ01000248.1 GCA_003564135.1 Candidatus Cloacimonadota bacterium | reverse complement strand
TAAAATTGACACAAATTGCGAAATGGTGAGATTGGGTGATGTTTGTGAATATGATAGGCAAATGATAAATAACGATGATAATCAATTACCTTATATCGGCATGGAAGATATTGAAAGTAATACGGGCATTATATCAAAAGGTGTTTATAACAAAACAAACAATATAGGTAACGCCGGAGCTTATTTAGTGTAAGATAAAAATACCAAAAAGTGCAAGTAAAAAATCCCAGTAAGAGCAACTGGAAAATCCATATAAATGCAAAAAATCCATTGCAGACAATTAACCTAACAATTATCCTTGTATCTAAGCAAAAAAGATCACAAGGAGGAAAGGAAAATGCTTACAATGGACAAAATCAATGATATCAGAAATCGCTACTTTCATAAAGGGGAAAATCTTTCTGAAATAGTGAAATCAACAGGACTGGATTGGAAAACAGTAAGAAAGTATGTAGATAAGGAGGACTTTAACGAACCGGTGAAAAGAATCAAAGAAAACAGACTATGCCCGAAACTCGATCCTTTTAAAAAGGTAATTGACTCCTGGCTGGAAGGAGACAGAAAAGCCCCCAGGAAGCAACGTCACTGTGCCAAGAAAGTGTACAAGGAGTTAAAAAAACAATATCCTGAAACCTTTAACTGTTCATATAAAACAGTAGCAAATTATTTTAAGGTAAGAAAAAAAGAATTACTTAAAACACCTGAAACAAGTGCGATGCCTTTGGTGCACAAAGCTGGCGAGGCACAGGTAGACTTTGGATCAGCAACATATTTTGAGAATTGCAGAAGAATTGACGGAAAATATTTAGAGGTAACTTTTCCCTTTAGTAACAAAGGTTATTTACAGCTGTTCCCGGGTGAAAATATGGAGTGTTTGCTTGAAGGACTTGTTGCAATATTCAAACATATTAACTTTGTCCCAAGAGTGATATGGTTTGACAATACAAAAACAATCGTGACAAATATATTAAAAAACGGTCAGAGAGATTTAACTGACAGATTCAAAAGATTCAGAGAGCATTACAAATTTCATAGCGTGTTTACAAATCCCGGAAAAGGTAATGAAAAGGGTTGTGTAGAAAACAAAGTAGGCTACCACAGAAGGAATATTTTGGTTCCGGTCCCGGAATTTGAAAATCTCCTGGAATATAACAAATATTTACTTGAGGAGTGTGACAAAGATTCTGTTCGTGAACATTACCGAAAAAATGCTATGATTGATGAATTGTTTGAAGAGGATTTTAAAAACGGATTAGCTATTCCGGGAATAGAATTTGAAACCAGTCAGATAATAGATGTCAGTACTGATTCATGGGGTAAATTTTATCTTAACAAAACAATGCACTCATACTCATCATCGCCGAAATATTCAAACTCGAAAATAGCTGTAAAGCTAACTTCTCAGCATGTTATTGTGTTGGATGAAAATTACAGGGTAATAATATCCCATAGACGTTTATATGGCGACTATAGGCAGGAAAGTATGGAATGGCTGCCGTATTTGAAACAATTATCTTTCAGACCAAGAGCGTTAAAATACACAGGGATATACGATATGATGCCCGATGTAATGCGCAATTATGTAGATAGTTGCTCAAACACTGAAACCGGAAGAGTATTAAAGGTTCTTTCCGAACTTACAGACAGAAACGGTTTTGAAAATGCACTGAAAACTGTAGAACAGGCGGTAAAATACCAGGCAACAAATGCTGACAGCTTGAAGAACCTTCACAGAAGGCTTTTCTCAGACCTGCCGGAATTGCCACCAATGAAGTTACCGGAACACATCAAGCCGCTAAGTTCAATGAATGCCAGATTGGATGAATATGACAACTTACTAAGGGATAGAGGTGAGTTTAATGCTTGATAACGAAATTAAAGATGCATGCAAAAAACTCAGATTAAGTAACAATTTTGCATTGATAGCTCAGAAATCTGAAGGAGAAACGAACCAGGAATACTTATACAATTTGCTCTTGAACGAAATGTCGTACAGAGAGAAAAGTCGGGTAACAAAGCTGGTAAATCAGGCAGGATTTTACCAGCACAAAAACTTTGAAGATTTTAAATTTGACGAAGTAAACCTTCCGGGAGATGTAACTCCTGAGAGCTTAAAGGCTCTGGATTTCTTTCATGAAAATAAGAATGTAATTATGTACGGGCGCACCGGAACAGGCAAAACAATGCTTTCAATAGCCTTGGGTATGATAGCATGCAAAAACGGTATCCCTGTAAAATTTTACCGCACAGCTTCGCTTGTAAACCAGTTATCTGAAGCAAAGAATTCCGGAAGTTTAAGTTCATTTTTAAAGAAAATTCAAAAAGCCCAGATCATCATTCTAGACGAGTGGGGATATGTTCCATATGACAGAGTTGGAGCACAACTTTTATTTGATTATCTTTCAGAAATACATGAGAAAAAATCTGTTATTTTAAATACTAATCTTGAATTCTCTCGCTGGGTCAACGTCTTGTATGACGAGCAGATGACAGCAGCATTAATTGGAAGGTTAACCCATCACTGCCAATTATTACTCTTTCCTGGCGAAAATAAACGGCTTAAAGAGTCTAGCATTAATGAGCTATATAACAATATTGGCCATGTAAATAAGGAAGCATATGACACTGGCTAAACACCTAAAAATCTGCAATGGATGATTCAAATTCATCGATGCAATTATTAGGAAATTCCAGATTCAACAATTGGGAAAAACAATTTGCACTTTTCTCCAAAAAGTACTTGCAAAATACAGACATCCTTGAAGAAAATTACGACGAATACATCTCTCATTTATTCAAATACAGTAATAACGTTGTTGCACGGGATACATCCATATGCTATTTCGACTGCACCAATTACTATTTTGAAATTG
>PWNZ01000118.1 GCA_003564135.1 Candidatus Cloacimonadota bacterium | reverse complement strand
TACCGTAACTGTAACGGAACGCTGGATTTATCCGTTTGGACCGCCGGCTTTAGCCGGTAAAGGTTTTATGCAACCTATCCCTTTAAAATACCGGATAACCCGGTGAAATAGAAAGGAAAGATTTCACGGGTTAAAAATCCGGCGTACCAACCGACTGGAAGTCAGCGTTCCATTTATTATAACTGCATTATCCGGGTTCAATATTCTGCCAAAATAAGCACGAATTTGATTATTAAGGTACTAAAGCTAATAAGTCACCATTTAATGAATATAATAATTTAGATAAATAATAAACATCAAACAATACTTGAGAATATATATGAACAATATAATACTACCTAAATGCCCCCTATGTAGCAGCGATGGTCAATATATCTATTAACAGAGATACTTACTTTGTAATAACTGCTCCGGTATTTATCTCAGTCCTGAAAAATATATTAGTGCCGCTGAAGAAAAAAGCCGCTATGAAGAGCATAATAACGATATCTACGATAAAAGATACCAGCAATTTGTAATGCCTATTGTTTCCTACGCATTAAAGAGCTATACACCAGATCAAATAGGCTTGGACTATGGATCGGGTACAGGTCCGGTAGTCTCAAAACTACTGCTCGACAGAGGATATAAAATATACCAGTTTGATCCATACTTTAATCCCGACATGACCCTTTTACAAGATAAGTATCACTTTATAGTCTGCTGCGAGGTTATTGAACACTTCCATAATCCGGCTTATGAATTTAAACGTTTGCAAAAGATGCTGAAACCGGGAGGCAAGTTGATATGCATGTCTTACCTCTATAACCGTGACATTAACTTTAGCAAATGGCACTATAAGGATGACCCTACCCACACTTTTATCTATCAAGTGAAGACCCTGAAATATATTTCAAAGCACGTCAAAATGAACCTTGAATTTCATGACCACCGGCTGATTGTATGGAGCAACTTTTAGAAGTAAGATCCTGTTTACTCTGGAAACGCACAAGACTTCATTCTTTTTTATTCGTGTGCATTTGTGCTCTAATCTATTCTGTGCACTTATATTTCCAAAGTACAGTTTTTTCCTTATTGTCCGGATCTAGAAGGTCTGAATGCATTTTTCTTCGGATAAAATTGCTGCTAAATAGTTGAGACTGATAAGAGATACCACTTCTTCGAGAATAACGCAACCTAATATGTGTGAGTTTCCGATTGCTCCTATTCTTCCAAACCTATATCAACCTGATTTTTCCTTGACATAGTGCTAAGGATAATAATTGATGCTCTGCGAGGTAAAATGGATACTAAAGACAAGAATAAAAGAAACACAATTGATGAAGTAGAGTTGCTTGAACAGGAGTATGAGCAGTTGGAAGCTTCTGATAATCGTCGTCCAAAAAGGTTGCGATCAAAGGAGCAGAAGAGCAAGAAAACCCGTTCCAAGCTTACCGACGGTATTGTTTTGGAGTGTTTTACCAATAACTTTTATCGTGTGGAACCGACAACCGGTAATATGATTACCTGTCCCCTTAGTGGTCGGTTTAAGAATGTCGATTTTGCCAACACCAGATCAATAATAGCCGTGGGAGATCGAGTTAGATTAGACCTTTCTTCTGACCCTATTATTGAAGAGATTTGTGATCGCAAGAATATTCTACGCAGATATATACCTCGCAGCTTCCCCGAAGGTGAATCCCAAGCACGAGTATACGATCATCAGCTTGATAAAGAAGTGATTTTAGCTGCTAATGTTGACCAAGTAATAGTGACCTCCTCCATCATTAACCCCGTCATCAACTTCAACCTGATAGACAGGTACCTGTGCTCAGCGGAACTTTCCGATATAGAACCGCTTATTTGCATAACAAAGATCGATCTGAAAGACCCGGAAAACATTTCTTCCGAACTAAACTATTATCGAAATTCGAGTTTCAAGATTTCATCTGCTTCTGCTACTGATGGAATAGGCATTGACGAATTGACAGATCTACTGAAAGGTAAAAGCACTGTTTTCTCCGGACCTTCCGGAGTTGGCAAGTCTTCACTTATTAATCAACTTGAGCCCAAAATTAACCTTAGGACAGGATCGATTAGCAACTACAGCAACAAAGGTAAGCATGTAACGAGCAACAGTATTATGATAAAGTGGTCATTTGGCGGGTATCTGATCGACACACCGGGTATTAAGACTTTTGGCCTATCGCGAAAGGATAAAGATAAGCTTCCCAGAGTTTTTCCGGGATTCAAAGATTTAGCTATTCATTGTCGTTTCACCAGCTGTACTCATATCGTTGAAAAAGACTGCCGTGTCAGAGAAGCAACAGCTAAGGGGACTATCCCCGAGAGTAGATATCAGTCATACATCAATCTCTTTAACAGTCTCTAATATGAACAAAAAATCAGACGTATCATCCGACATGAAAAAGATTGGAATATTCATCAACGAATCTTTCTTACACCTTATCGACATGAAAGATTTAGGTTCTGAAATAAGATCATTTACAGGAGCGGAACTTATCTGCTCTTCAGATCAAGTACACGTCATGCCTAAGGATATCAGGGCAGCTAAACCGAACGAGGCATTAGACTGTCTGTTGGTTTTTGGCGGTGATGGTACGATACTCAGCGCTATAGATTTCTCAATAGAATCTTCTGCTCCTATATTGGGCATTAATTCGGGGAAACTAGGTTTTTTGACCGATTTTTCGCTTTATGATTTCAGTAGATATATCCCCAGACTCTTCAACGGGTGTAAACATAAGATAATAGAAAGGCTTATGCTGGAAACATGTGTTAAACGTGAAGGAGAAATTATTTGTTCAGGATTTGCTCTTAACGATGCGGTAATCTATAAAGGATTGGTCTCCAGACTGATAGATATAAAGTTTTACTGCTCGGGAAAATTCGTTCTTGAGACACGTTGTGATGGCATGATAGCAGCTACACCTACCGGTTCAACAGCTTATTCTCTATCTGCCGGCGGTCCGATCATATCTCCGGAAATAGAAGCATTGATAGTGGCTGCTCTTTGTCCGCATGTTTTATCAGTAAGGCCTATGGTGTTTTCAGCTGTTGATAGCCTGACTTTCAAAATGGCTAAAATATATAGTGAGACTATGCTACAAATTGACGGGAAAAATGTGCAAGGTCTTATAGACGGTGATCTGATAAAAGTCAAAGCAGCTAAACAGAAAGTCAGGTTTATATCTTTGACTGGAAAGAGCTTTTATCAGACGTTAAGAAAAAAATTGCATATGGGCAAAATATAGTGTAGCTCAAACATATTCCCGGAAACCAGAAATGTTAACTAAGCTTACAATTAATAACTTCATTCTCAGCGATAATATCACTATTGAGTTCGGGCATAAACTGAATATTCTCACTGGTGAAACCGGCGCTGGAAAATCAGTTATTGTCGGAGCTTTAGACTATATTTTAGGCCGGCAAATTAGTGTCAATCTCGCTTATGATGCAGTTAAACCTGTATACTTGACAGCTTTTTTCAATCTTGAGCCTGACAAAGCAGGATTCATCGGCAATTTAATAGAATACTCCTCATTTGACAAGCTACAAAGACTCGTTATCAGAAAAGAAATATCAGTCAAAGGACGATCTACTACCTATATTAACGATAAGCGGATAAATAACCGGATAATCACTGAGATTCGACCCTTATTGATAGATTTTCACAGTCAAAGAGAACAGATGAAACTGTTCGACGAAGACTACCAGTTAAAAGTGCTGGATGCTTGGGCAGGTTTAACAAAGCTCCGGAATCAGTATAAATATTATTTTGAAGAGCTAAAATCGGCTATTGAAAAGAAAAAATACTTGGAAAAAGAAGAGAAAAGAAACGCTGAAAAAATCTTGTTATATGAATATCAGATTGAAGAAATCGAAAAAATGGAACTCTCGAATATTGAAGAAAAAAAACTGAATCAGGAGCTTGAACTGCTGGCTAACTCGGAAGAAATCCTGACTTTATGCTCAGAGATACAGCATAATTTCGTCGAACAAGACAGCTCAATCATAGACTTGATCAACAGCTACCAAAAAAGAATAGAAAAACTTGAAAATACAGGTAATGAAAGAATCAAGATTATTATCACCATCTTTAACGAGATAACCCACTCCTTATCGGATCTTACTTCAGAGTTCAGTCAACTTGAAGATGGTATTGACTTGGATCAGGAAAAAATGAACCGTATTGAAGAACGGCTCAACTCTATCCTCCAGATAAAAACCAAATATAAAATGGAAATACCACAACTTCATGATCATCTTAATATGATGAAGTCAGTAGTTGAACAATGGAGTTCCGGAAAAAAAGATATCGAACAATTGGCTCAGAAGATTTCTGAATTAGCCGACAAAACGGTCAACCTTGCTGAAAGATTAAGCTCAGGACGTAATGAGGCTACACCACCATTTACCGCTTCTATATCCGATGATTTGAAGTCCTTATCGATACCCAATGCAGTTTTTTCAGTTGACATAACTTCTATTGGAAAAATCTTTATCAACGATGGTTTTTTGAGAGGATTAACCGAGACTGGCAACGACAAAATTGATTTTCTCTTTTCAGCTAACAAAGGCAGTGATCCTGAATTATTGAAAGAGGTAGTGTCCGGAGGAGAATTATCAAGACTATTGCTGGCTATAAAAAAAGTTCTTGCCGGGAAGATTGCCAGTCCGACATTAATATTAGACGAAATAGACACGGGAATCGGTGGCAGAACAGCCATCAGCACCGGAGAATATATCAAGAAGATCGCTTCTTATCATCAGGTGCTATGCATAACACACCTGCCGCAGATAGCCTCGTTTGGAGATAAACAGTTTATGATTCAAAAGAAAACGGATTTGACCCGGCCTCTAATAAAGGTCAAAGAGCTTTCTTCGTCCGAAAGAAGAGATGAGATTGCCAGAATGTTGTCGGGAACGAAATCCGAGATAGCACTTAAACATGCCGATGAGTTACTAGAAAAAACTATTAAGGGAGAATAAATATACTATGTTAGCATTGAGAACCAAACATAAAAGATGGCTCATATTTATTATTATTATACTTTCCGCTTATACAGGTTATAGGCTTTCCAACTTCGAACCGACAGCTAAACCCACCCCTGAAGTGGATCTTCGAGAAGCTAGGAACATTTTCGACAGGGCTAATAACTACCGAAAAACGGTGATCAACTTTAAAGTTGATGAATTATCAAAAGCTGATTCAACTTTCCAAGTAGTTTTGAACAGTGATGGAGTCTCCACAAAATACTATTACAACAGAGGGAATAATATAGTAGCTATATTGGAGATTGAGCCTCAAATAAGCCAAGAAACCGAAGCAATTCTAAGATCAATACCTGGATTTGATAATGAAAAAACAACTGTTAGTCCCGGTCGCAGAAGTGAAAGATACATTGATGTTGATAGTCATATAGAGCAGAATGAGATGATTCTCACGAGGCTGCAAGAAAGAAGAAATAACCCTCACCTCACAACTAGAGAAATAGCCGAACTGCAAGGACAAATGAGAACTATTCAAACCGCTATCGACAGCTTAAGCAGTATCCAGTCAATAGAAGAAGAAAGATCCAACAATCTTATCTTTGCTACTATCAACCGTACACCATCGCCAATGGCAGGAGGTACTTTTAGCCAGTACAGGAATTTAATCGTCTGGACAGCCGGAAGCTTAGTAGGCTATACATTGATAGCTATACTTGCCTTTTTCTGTTACGAATTACTCAATAGACTTATGAATCTTATCGGTATCAAATCAGCAAAATCCGATGCCAGCTATGGTGGTTATAAATATGGTGGAGGGTCTTATGGTTACGGCTACAAACGAAAACCAAAAAAGAAAAAGATATACGTCAAAAAGAAATCCTCAGATAATGACAATGACCAAGAGGAAAAAACAGACATCCTCTCAAAATAATATTTTCAGATCGTAATCATGATAATCGAGCTTTGGTATATATGGACCGGTTTGGGCGTTTTGGCCATAATAGCTGAGATCTTCATCCGCCGATTTTTGTTGCTGAGTATAGGTTTAGCTTCGATATTTGCTGGTTTGACATCACTACTGAGCAACAGTATTGTTCTGCAGGTCTTCGTACTCATCTCATTAACTTTTGTTAATTATCTATTAATAACTACGGTTGGGTATAAAGTTTTAAAGCCAGTAGATAAAGGTAAAAAAAAGATACCGAATATTAAAGGCAAAGCTTGTATAGTCGTCTCCCGGATAACACCGGATAAACAAGGAACAATAGCAGTCGGCGATGATAAATGGCCGGCCTTACCGGAAGGTGATATTTCGATTGAGAGCAACAAAATCGTGATAGTATCGGCAATAAAATCTAATATTGCCATTGTAAAACAGGAAAAAAAGACAACCCACTAAGCTGTGGTAACTTCTATTTCCAATAAAACAGACGCTTGACAACTCAAGCCTGTTGATAACTATAGGTAATTAAAATATAATCTAATGGGAGAGAAATATGACTGAGATAATAATGATCAAAGCCAGACAAATCCTTGATTCAAGAGGTAATCCAACTATCGAAGTTGATGTGCATCTTGATAGTGGGTGGATAGGCAGAGCTGCTGTACCCAGTGGTGCTTCTACGGGCGAATATGAAGCTGTAGAGCTACGCGATAATGACAGTGACTATTACATGGGAAAAGGTGTTTTAGTGGCCGTTAATAATGTAAACGAAATCATAGCGCCTGAAATTATCGGTTTTGACTGTTTAGATCAAGCTGCAATTGATAAGACTATGATAGAATTGGACGGTACAGACAACAAATCCAAACTCGGTGCCAATGCACTTTTGGGCGTTTCCTTGGCAGTAGCGAGAGCAGCGTCTAATGTCCAAGAATTACCATTATATAGATATCTTGGTGGACCTAATGCCCGCAGATTACCGGTTCCTATGGCAAATATTCTTAATGGCGGGAAGCACGCTGATAATAGTGTTGATTTGCAGGAGTTTATGGTTATGCCCTTAGGTGCTGACACATTTTCTCAAGCTCTTCAGATCAACGCGGAAGTTTTCCACAACCTTAAATTGTTATTGAAATCTAAAGGTCATGCAACTGCTGTAGGCGATGAAGGAGGCTTTGCTCCCGATCTTAAGTCCAACGAAGAAGCTTTAGAAGTAATAATTAAAGCTATAGAGAACAGTGGATATCGTCCCGGTAAAGATGTTTTCATAGCTTTAGATCCAGCAGCATCTGAGTTTTTTGAAAAAGGCAAATATCATTTAAAAGCTGATAGCCAGAAACTCACTTCAGAGCAAATGGTTGAGTACTATGTCCGTTTAGTAGACAAGTATCCTATTATTTCGATTGAAGACGGCTTATCTGAAGATGATTGGGACGGATGGAAACTTATGACCGAAAAAATCGGAGACAAAGTTCAGATTGTTGGAGATGACCTGTTTGTAACCAATAGCGAACGACTAAAACGAGGAATTGAAAATGGAAGTGCTAACTCCATTCTAATAAAACTCAATCAGATAGGGACATTGACTGAAACTTTAGATACCATAGAATTAGCTAAGACTTCAGGATGGACGAATGTTATCTCGCATAGAAGCGGTGAAACCTGTGATTCGTTCATCGCCGATTTGGCTGTTGCTGTCAATGCCGGTCAGATAAAAACAGGTTCTATCTGCCGTTCTGAGAGAGTAGAGAAATATAACCAACTACTAAGAATAGAAGAAGAGTTAGGAATAGCCGGAAAATTCAACGGAACTGAAGTATTCTATAACATTAAGAAATAACTTATTAATATCACGGGGATAAGCGTGCTTATCCCCGTGATATTTCATTATCTAACCTTACCCCTGGCCGCTATCTTCCAGTGGTCAATAATTTCTCCGTCATTAGTCAGATACACTTCATCAAATAAGTTGGTAACAGCGCATGCATGGTTAGGGATTATGACAATCTTGTCACCAATCTCGAGGGGGATAACGCCTTCAGCTTCAATGATTCCATGTTCTTCTGAAAGTCTTGTTATGTTGAGGTTAGGATTATCGATTATATAGCCATAGGAAGGAGTAATATTGCTACTGTGAGCACCTCTATCAAGGCCAAGAGATTTGCTGCCGGCATCAATGATAACACGGTTAGAAGTCGGCTTACTTATTACAGTAGCTAGTACGCTCAGCGCGCATGCTTCTATGGGCACAACCCCCAAGCAAACCTGAATATAATCGTAAAACACATAATTACCCGGTCTAAATTCAGTTATCCCACTCATACGATCTACAAACAACGATGATGGTGTTGAACCGATACTAATAGATTGCAGGTCGTATCCTTTATCCCTATATATAGCTGCTAAGGAATTAACTATTTCTATCTCTTCAAGAGCTATAGATGTTAGTCTTTCTTTATTTGTAGCTGTATATATGTTTCCTGAATGGCTCATGAAACCGATAAACTTCACTTTTGGGCAGTCGTTGATAGCTTTTAGTAGTATGTTTATATCGGCTTCACAGTTTACACCACATCTATTCATACCGGTATTTATCTCAATCAAGACTTCAATCGGTTTGCCGGATGTATATTGTTGAAGCTGTTTTATACCTATGACACTATCAATACACAGTTTAACGGTGGCTTCTTTATCAAGGTTAGAGAGCCTTTTGATTTTTTGTTCTCCAATAACCTGATTAGCGATTAATATATCTTTGATACCAGCAGAGAACATTACTTCGGCCTCCCCTAACTTGGACACCGCTATGCCGTGATGGCTTAAAGCTACCTGTTTAATAGCGATCTCAGGGATCTTATGTGTCTTGATGTGTGGACGAAGTTTAACACCTATCTGATGGCACTTCTTCACCATGGAGCCGATATTTCTCTCCATTTTTGGACGGTCAACTAATAGGCATGGCGTGTCCAATTGATAGTAAGAGTTATCAGTTATCATAATAGTTAAACCTTATATTAAGCATGAATGATCAGCTATACCGCTCTATTTGAGCATCAAAACTTTTCTGATCTTATCATAATTATCTGTAGTCATACGATAGAAATATACACCACTGCTCATTCTGTTACCATTTTCGTCGAGTCCTTTCCAGACAATCTTATGATGTCCTGCTTCAATATCTTCATTGTTCAGTAAAGTTATAATTCTTCTACCGGTTATATCGAATATCTCCATTGCAACTTCAGAAGCCTCCGCAACTGAAAACTCGATCACAGTTTGCGGGTTAAAAGGATTTGGATAAGCTCTACTGAGTGCTGTCTCAATTGCTGGAGAAAGCTCATCATCAATACTTGTCGGTAGGTCAAAGAGGCCTTTAGCAATATCACTTTGTTCCCATCCATCTAAATAAGCTATCGCTTTAACGGTTGTGGTTATCTCAATAGTTATTTTATCTTCTTCTGAGTAAGCGTATGAATCTTGATCGGGGTCACTACCATCCAAAGTATAATAGATAGAAGCACTTTCAGTAGCAACAGACAGTCTGAGGTCAAAAGGATCCTGGTAGTCACCGGGTTCCGGCTCAAACTGGGGTTTGGAAACAATACTGCGCGCATTAACTTGGTTGGACGGTAGAGATTCACCCTCTTCATAAACGGCAGTAACGTAATAAGTAAGCTGCCCGTCCTTAGGGATGTTATCGTCTGTATAGTAATCATCTAAGATAATATGATCATTAATGACAACAAAACTATCAGCAGAGACCTTACGGTAAATGTTGTATCCGAATAAGTTACGCTGTTGGTATTGATTAGACCTATTTATTGTGCTGCGACTCGTTCTTTCAGCAGATCGTTTATCTGCGATCTGTTCATTCCGCTGAGACAAAGCACGATTAGATCGATTGTTAGTAAGACTTGAAACAGCTGCTCTATCAGGTAGAGGTGAAGACCATTCTAAGTACACAGAATTAACCTTTCCTGATGCATAAAGGTCGGAAGGTGAAAACAGTAGCTTGTATTCTTTGGTAGCAATATTGCTGTCCAGCCATCGATCTCGATACGCTATTGTTTTAATAGTGGTAGTCTCATTAATATTAAAAGGTTGGTCATATAATATTGCTTCTCTGTCGGGATCTGTACCGTCAAGAGTATAAAAGATTTCAGTATCCGGTGTGTCGGTAGTTATCATTACTTGGAAACCGTCATATTGAATCGGATTTTCCGGTAAAATCTCAGGCTCCGAAGTTCTGAATTCAATACTGCTTACATTAGAAGGAGCAGACTCTCCGGTTTCATAAACTGCTGTTGCATAGTAGTAATAAGTTACTGCAGGGTCATAATCATCATCAATAAATTCGGTGCCTATGATTAGTTCTTCATTCAGAAGAATACCATTACGGTAAAGATTATAACCTTCAGGATTCCTAAGTATTTTTTTATGTTCTCTAGCAGCTAATTCGTTTCTGTTACTCCTATAGTCACCGGAGTTAGTATTCTGTTTACCGTCTCTTGTTTCAGGCAGATCCCATTCTAAAACTACCTCCAACCCTTGCAGTTCGGCTGTTAGATTTGTTGGTCTGGTCAACTCATTTGCTAAAACGGTATCAAATGTTAGGTTTAGCTGAGGCTTATAGTCCCTTTTTGAGTCGGTCTGCACATTTTCTCGTGACTCATCTGCTCGAACAAACCTCATTCCATTATCTGCTTCATAAATCTTAACTAAACCGGTAGCACTCCACTGTTGTGACGGTTCGAAGAATGTCTCAATAAGCAGATTATCTTCGCCATTCCAATAGAAGTGATCCTGTAATCCCAGCATATCCCAGTTATTTCTTGTAGGGCTATACATATCTGTGGTAAATACTGTCTGAAAGGGGCCATCGTCATGTTCTGACGCATCCTGCGCTTGAGTATGTTTCATTCTTACCCTGAAATTAGGAAGATCATATTCCGGTTCTTCAAATACAAAGAAACCCATATCGCTTATGGGAGTCGGACCATAAATGTCTTGATTATTCAACTCTTCTGCGGTATAGACCATCTGACCTTTGAAACTCCGGAAATATATGTTTAGCGGTCCGGGGTCAATATCATTGTGTATATCGTCCCCTTCACCAATTCTGGCTCTGATAGAACCACCAATAACGAGAGGAATTACCCCTTCAAAAAAATAATTACCCGCTTGTATTTGATAGTTCATCGCAATTCTATCTCCATTCTCCACGTCATCGCTGACCATCATTTTCATTTCTGAATAGACCGTCTGTTCACTAAGGATAGATGTATAATTTGTTTGTGTTATTTCAATTATGTCCAATTCTTCGTTTTCACTATCGAAAATCATTTCCAGCTCCGGTGAATCGGCTAACCCTATATTCTTTATTGGGACATACAGCACAAACTCCTCGCCAGGATCAATATAACCGTCATTATTCCCGCCCGGTGCAAGGTCGATAACATGAGGTATACTGCTTGCCAAATTAGGTGCTCTTACCGACATCGAAAAAGATTCT
>PWNZ01000089.1 GCA_003564135.1 Candidatus Cloacimonadota bacterium | reverse complement strand
TTCCACATCCTTTATGAGCCAGTTTACATCACGAAAATGCGGGTAGGAAATGGGGGTATCCGTTTTGTATTCGTAGTCTCCTGTCACCTGTCCAATTGCTCTAACGATTGAATTCCCTTTTGATACTAAAACGTAATGCCCCTTTTTTAAATAATGAATAAAATAGTTCATAGCACGAGAAGAGAATTCACTCAAACCGGAACCTTCCTGCACAATCACCTTGATCTCTGACTCGGATTTACCCTTAAGGTCGATATGCTCTATAAATCCAATTGAAATTTTACCATTATCAATACAATACTGGTAGATTTCGTCATCTTCTTCTTTGTTGGTATTCCCCAATGAAACCTTAAAGAATTGCGCTTTCTCAAAATTGCTATCGCTTAATTGAACCCGCTTTCTCGCTATTTCAGCCTCTCCTTCTGAATAGTATTTCGCCTTTATGCAAATTCGCTTAAAGATTCCATCTTCAATTATATAGGCAAGATCACCTTCATTTACATCTGGCTTTATTCCTTCAACAAAATCTTCGTAGGTAAAGCTTTGATGGAAGGTTGTAAACGCAATTCTCTTTTTCTTGGATTCAGCCCAATCTGCAACTAAAAGTTCTCTAAATCGTCTTGTTAGTTCTTTCCGATTATTCTTGTTTTCCTCATAAAACTCAGGGGCTACAATTTGGAGTGCTTTGTTTATAGAGTGGTAGGTTTTGCCGGTACCAGGGGGGCCAAACAAAATTTGGTTCATACTGATTTTGCCTGTTTTATTTAAACCTACCATTAACTTTAGTGTTTTATCAATATTAAGCTCTTTAATGAGTCTCTCAACATATTCTGAATACGGAGTTATGTCGGTCAGCGTTTTCGTAACGATGTCTTTGTCTGTCTGAACCTGCTTATTAACCCATTTTACTTTTCTTATATGTTTGAAATATGGCCTGCTTTCTGCATACGAATAATCGGACTCTACAACTCCCCACCCTATATATCTTGAAGAACCTTGTTTGGCAATTACGATATCACCCTTCTTCATTTCATTGGCAAACTCCCAACATGCAGTGGTATCATTTTTTTTCGAGTTATCTGTTTCAGACTCTTTCTGCAATTTCCCTTTAATGTCATTTTTCTTCTGAAATTGTTTAAGATTACCGAGATAATCCCATCCAATTCCCATAATTCCTTCAGAGTAAAATTCGTCCCAATATTCTGCATTTGTGCCCGGTGAGTACATCCAAAACTTTTTGTCCACTGCATCACCACTCTTTTCCACATTGAGCCCACTATATTTTCCCCACAACCCCTTAGTAAAGTCAAAATAGTCTTCACCATCAGGCTTCTTTGAAATAACATATTCGTGAATCTCCGATAGTGGGCACGAAGCAGTATTTGCCAGCCCCATTGCAATACCAACTTTTCGAATAGCCTCCGTTTTAAAAATGTTGATTATCTGGAAGTCAGAATAATGAAATGCAATTTTCCACTTCACTGCATCTCCAAGATCAATTGAGTCAATTTGTTGGAGTTCGTTTGATTGAACCCACTCTATTACTGAAACGATTAGTTTTCTGACATTTTCAAATACTTCCTGGGCATTATCACCATATTTAGCAACCCATGCATACTCTCCATCTGTAGAATACCCAGATCTCGAATCTTTTTTTTCAGTGTTATTCCGCTTGTAAATCCCAAATTTGTATGCTGAACCACCCCATATACTTCCCAATTCTTGTGTTTTAGATTCCAGCCAATAGCAAAAAGAATCCTCTTTATTAAGATTTGTGTACTCAAAAAGGCTCATTGATTTCACTCGTTCCAATGGCCATTGCTTTAAAAACGCTTCTTTTAACTCATACAACTCTCTGTTTCTTTCCTTTTTAACAGTTCGAAAACCCAGTTTCTCCAAATATGAGTGGGTAGGCTCTCCACCGCTTGGTTCCCATATCTTCTCCCCATTCATCTGCTCATGTGCATACCGCATAATTTCTTTGGGAGGATAAGCTTCGCCATTAATTATTACATCATAGTCGGTAGAAGAGTGCAAAATAAGAGCCTCCTCTTTAATTTTCTGCACCGCTTTTTCTATGTGATCTCGTTTTATTTTTTCTGGTTCAAATGGCATGGATGAAAATTTAAGGTTTATGATTGAATGTCATGCCTGCATTTTTACTATAATGACTCTATTTTGGCAAAAATGGCTCTGTTGTGATGTGATTATGGCTAAAAACATAATTCTTGGTCAGCTTCTGTTTCTTTTTCATCTGAGGATTTTAGCTCATTTATTTCACCAACTGTTTTAAATCATTGCTGGAAGAGTTCTTGGATACATATTTTTCCGAACTAATGTCTTATTTTACTCATCCGTGTTAATTTCATAAGCTTGACTCATAATTATTAGATTAGACATTTCATCTTCAGTAATCAGTCTCTTTTCTTTAAACTCTTCAATTACCTCTCTGTCTTTAAGATCTTCCCAGGTTAAGTCGTAATAAAATTTTTCCAAGCGGAGATTCTCCAAAAGTTTTTTTGCTGATGGAAAATGTATTCTACCCACAATATCATTTGCCTCTTGCTCAGCTCCTTGTTCCAGAGTTTCACCATTTAACTCACTTAGGGTTTCGGTTGGATTGTTAATAAAAAACTGTTTGAGGCTGTCTCTTATTGCAGCTTTAGTTTTAATGATCTCTTCCTGTAAATTTGATTTTAAGATATCCTTGACCTTAAGAACCTTGCTCACCAACTGGTTGAATTCTATCTCAAAAGCAGGTTTATCATTTTTTTTTATAATATTTTTTTCTCTGGTTTTTATATAAGTAACAAAACTTGCTCGAAGAATTTCATAATCTTCTTTCACATCAAAAAAAGGCTGAAAAAAATCCTTCTTTGGTATATCGTCAAAAAGTCTTAATTGAGATTCAATACTATTTTTTAATCGGGTATCTGTAAAAGGAAGGGCATTTTTAGGCAGCTTTATTTTTTTAATATGAAGATTTGATCCTGGAAATTTTATTTCAACAATTTGAAACTGTGAGCGATATACATTAATCAACCGTTTGAGATCCAGTCTCAAAGGTGGATCTTTTTTAAGTTCTTCTTTAGTTTCTTCAATATCTGAAGGCTGAACACTTTCAATATGAAGTTCCTGCTTTAACTGTTCAGCTTCTGATGACTCAAAGATATCATGTTTATGTTCTTCCGACTCAAAAAAATGAGAGATCAGAGGACTTATACTATTTTCATCTAATTTAAAAGCATTGTATCTATCTCCATCTTGCTCATAACCTCTTAGTGGACTAAAGAAAGCGTAACCTTGCCTGTCGGCAATAATAAAACCCAAGCCTAAATTCCGGGCCTTTTTGAGAGTCAGATCAGAATTATTCACTAATATTTCAACAGCGCTGAATTCTCCTTCATAATGACGAAAGCGGTCAGCATTGATATCTGTTAGTACAGATACACGAATTCCAGACTTTGTTAGCTCAGTCAGAGCATATGCTATTTCAACTGTAAGAGACGGGGAGACCCAAAAGACTTCTTCTTGGGCATTATGCAAGAAATCAACAATAGATTTGTAATTAAGTTTTTTTACAAATTCCATAATACAATTTTATTTATTAATTGCGAATTCGTACTACATACTTTTACAGCTACTGATACCTATTGCTGAGTTACTTCACTTACAGCTTCATACTCCTCCTCACTCAGTTCAAATTCAGGGTCCACCACCTTCACCTCTTCCCAGGTAAGGTTGTAGAGCTTGTACACCATCGTGTCAATTTGTTGTTCTATGTCTGTGGTGTCGACTGCAGGATTGGCTTCTTTTTGGGTGAGGATTTTATCAACTAAATCTGATAAAATATTCTCTCCAAATCTTTCATGTAATGGAAATTCTTTTAAATCTTTGATCAAAACCTTTGGGAATGCTCCTTTAGTAGCTTTAGGTGAGTTATTGAAATGATAAAATGTTGCAAGCTTTGAATTAAGAATCCCCAGTAGAGATAATATTTCTCTGTGTTCGTTATCCTTAATAATTAAAAGTGACGGATCATTGTATAACTCATCCTCGGTATATGCTGCATATATTCGTGGATTTGTAATTTCTCGAACAAGAATTCTTTTACCATCAAAAAACTTTGGTTCTCGAGGGTTGGCAATACCATCACAATAATCTATATACTCTTTTTCATTCCACTTCAAATCATACCTATTCACATCACCTCCATAAAGCCAAGGTTTTAAATCATCGTTTATTTTTTCAAAATAATGATAAGCTCTGCTCTCTATGATCTCTTGAGATTGCCCTCTTCTTTTATCATATGCTATAAGTCCTTGGCTAATATCGTTAAAACGCTCTGATACTGTTGTTTTATCAGACTTTATCTTTGTAATTACTTCTACCACTTTAGGCGGTAATCTAAATGCTAATGCCCAATTATGACTGAATTTAAGCAATTCGTCAACACTCATATATTCTCTCTCTTTATTCAACAAATCTTTAAAACTTGCAACATCTGTAGGATTCCGATATCCAACCTCAGATGCCATATCCTTTTTCACAATAAATATTATGTTTCTGACTGTGGCATCGAAAACAGAAACATCCGTTAAATCTAATATTTCTTTGAAATTGAATACTTCAAGTAATGACGACCTATACTTCTCAGCATATACGTTAAAAAGAATAGAATTAGGAATTATATATGTACATACAGTTCTACTATTGACAAGATCTCTTAACAATTGAATAAACAGATAATAAATCTCATAGTCCGGAACTTTACCTAATTTTTCTTCAGTTATTCTTCTATAGTCATCTACTACTGTTATACCGTATGGTGGATTTCCAATAATGACATCGAATCCAATTGAGTCTTCATTTAAAGCAGGATTCAATATTTCTGCAAAATCCAGTTTCCAATCAAAATATTGAAGTTTAGAGTCGGGATTACTCTTTATTATTTGCAACTCCTCAATCAGCTTAGTGTATTCTCTTAACTGTAAATCCTTTAGTAGGTTATGCTCTATATCTGCCGGTGTGGGCATACCGCCACCTTTTAAGAGAACATTACGGTTATAATATTCACGATTATATTTTAATTGATGAATGAGTGCATCTAATTTAAGTTGTTCAATCTCTTTGCGAAGCTCATTTTTTGTTTCAATATCCACTTCAAAAAAAGATTTCTTTTTTTCAACAATAGCACTCAAAGCTGATTCCAAATTTAGTAGGTGCTGTCGGAGACTTTCCACATATTGTCTTACCTCCCAATTGATTTCCACCACTTTTCCCCGCCCGTTCAGCACCAAGTTGCTCACCAGAGAGTCGCCGACCACAATTTTGTAATCCAAGTTGGGCAACGCGGTAGGCTCTTCCTCATCCACGATCAATGAAAGCCAAAATCGTAGCCTAGCAATGTCCACGGCCCCTTTTTCAATGTCGACACCATATATGGAGTTCTGAATAATCTGCTTTTTTACGACGGCAGGGTGCCATTCGTTATCGGGCAGTTTCCAGATAGCTTGCACATTATCTGGTGATAGATGGTGCAGCGTTTCAACCGCCTGATAAATCTCCTGCAAAATCCCCATTGGGAATGCCCCAGATCCTATGGCCGGATCGCATACTTTAACATCTTTCAGAGATTTTAAAATATGCTCTGTATAGCTTACTAGTTCTCCGGCTTCCTGCTTCTTAATTAAATCTTCGAGATGCTTTCTCAATTCATCTTTCTCTATGCTTTCATAACTATCTGCGGTCAACTTTGTTAACAGGTACTCAATCAAACTCTCCTGGCACATGTAGTGTACAATGGGTTTGGGCGTGTAGTAGGCACCTTTTTCTTTATTATCCTCCAGAAGGTTTTCAAAAATATGTCCCAACATTTCCGGGTCTACCGCAATGGTCTGGTCATGGGGGCTGTCTTCATGAATGGTAAAATTGTAAGCACTTAGGAAGTCGAGGAAGCCCCGTTTATTCGGGCTTTCGCTATCATCTGGATTGGAAAATAGTTTCGCCGGAATAGGTAGATGCTCAGTGTTTTTGTCTGTTTCATCTCGTTCAAAGAGCCCACCGTTTAAAAATGGGATATAGACAATGTTGCCATCTGGCATAGTAAAGGCATGATCTTCATCCCTGTTAAGCGTCTCAAAAAAAAGTTTGGTGAGCCATTGGCTGTAAAACTGATCTTTTTCATTGCTGGGTACGTTTCTGAACAGATCGTAGATGAACTCCGGATTGCCGTCTTTATAAGCCGTATTGCTGGCTCCCAGCCATTGCTTTTTCTGCACAAAGCAAAGAAACACTATTCGCCCAAGTAGTTTTTTCACAAAATCACGTGCTTCTTTTTCGTGGTCAGTTGTTGCCTTAAAGAAAAAGTGAAATTGGGAAATACGATCACCCACGGACTTCACGCCATTCTTTGTCCATATTTTGCCGGTTAAGTACCCCACAAACTTATCGTACTGTTCTTTGTATTCATTAAAAAACCGTTTACTTAGTTTTTCAACGGAGAAGGACTGGATTACATCTTTAAACTGCACCTTTTCCTTGCCAAGTAATAAGCCAAACCGCTCAACAGCTGTTTTTACGGCTTCTCCTTCGCCAAGCACATAGGTATATCGCTTTGGTTCAGAACTCGTCTTTACCCACTCCTCTTTGCTTTCATCATAGCTATCCGTTTGCGAGATAAAGCTGAAACGCCACCGATTATTCTGTATAAAAACGGCAAAAATTCCGTCTGTTTGAGAATAATAGCTCTTTAATAGGCTTCTAAGCGTTACCCGGTTACGATCCAACAAAACATTATCTTCAATCACAACTTCAAACACAGCAATACGATAACCGTCCTGCGTTTTAAAAGATCCAAGCTGAAATGCCTTTTTCCATTTGTCTCTGTTCGGCAAAACAGCTTGCTGTGGGCTGGCAAACACTTCACCTGTCTTGAATACCTTTTTTAACATTTCAAGCCAGGCATTTCGGTCGTAAGTTCCGCTGAGATGTCTTTCGAGTAATTTCTTATCCATAATTAGTTTATAAAGCTTTCTGAAATAATAATTTCCGGTTCAAAAATGAGAGTTTGTGGTTCCTGTTCCGAACGATCGTCCCGGCTAATACGGCTGGTGTATTTGTTAGCCAGATTAATCACCAGTTTTTCAAGCTCCGTTGGTTTAAGCTTCTTTTTTTGCTTTTCAATCTTAGCTACTTCGCCAATCAGATTGGCATAGGTACCTTTCTCCATTAGTGCTGATAGTCTGTTGTAGGCATCCGTCATGGGATCAGAATCAACAATTCGGTTTAAATCCCTCAGGAAACTCATAATTTTGTTAAAGCGCGCATCACGCTTATCGGTTATAGCCATTTCAGGGATAGAATTTGTTACATTATAAGAATACTGGTTCTTAGCCTGCTCAATTTGCTTATAGTGCCAATCCGGTAGTTTAACGGGCTGCTCTTTTTCCAAGGCTTCAAAGCGGGATACGGCTTCATCGAAATTCAGTGCATTCACCTCTCCGCTTTCTGTAATTTCAAAAAGCTCTTTATGGTCTCCAGCTTGCAGAAAACAAATACTACCCCCAATTAAAGGCGACTTTATATCCCTGCCGCAGCGGGCCTTTAGAGGTAACCTTCGTATACGCCTGAAATCCTCTTGGTTGTTATCCTTGAAGTTTCTTATGAACTCGAGATATTTAAGACGTATATCTTCATCCTCCTCTGTACCTGCTTTATAAAGCTCAAACTGTTCAATAACTTCATCGAGCGAAAAGATTTGGGAATCTTCCCCGTAAGCCGAGTGAAAGCTCTGAAGCTTCACGAGCGCCCTCTTCTTGAGAGAAATGATCTGATCGCCTTCATCAGATGGATAGAAGTTGAAATTGTAGATTGTATCAGCCTGTGTACCGATACGATTAACACGTCCAATTCGCTGCATAAGTTTGGTGGCGTTCCAAGGTGTATCGTAGTTTACAATCACGTTGGCACGGTGCAGGTTTACCCCTTCGGCCAGCACTTCAGTAGTGAGTAGAATGTCATATTCGTTTTTGTGCTCCTTTTCATAATTGGCATCGAAGTTGGCCAGAATTGTTTCAAACTGACGCCCCCTGTTTTCGGCACTTATATTGAGTACTTTGCTGAAACCTCGTTTTTTCAGGGCGTTGAAGAGGTAGTCCGTAGTTGATTTTGCTTCAGAAAAGACAACCAGCTTTCCGCTGGGATTAATACTGCGGTCGAACAAATCCGAGTTCAGCATCTGCATAAACGTTTCAAGCTTGGGATCATAGTCAACTTCATCCCACTGTGCCCAAAGCGCCTCGAGTGTATCCAGGTCTTTTCGAAGTCCTTCGATAAATCCTTCCTTAAAATCTCCGCTGGCAAACGTACGGTTATCTTCCTTAAGATCCGATAGCTCCAGAATTCGCATTTCTATTTCATCGTCAGTAAATCCATCCATCATCATCTGGTTCACATCAAGATCCGGGGCTATAAAAACTTTTCCATCTTCATACGTTCGAATCATGTTGGCGGTGGAATCCCGCAGTTTTTTTAACGAGTCCTTAAATGCCTTAAAACTGCTCTCTAAACGTTTTACGAGCAAGGTGCTCATCATTCTTGCCAGCTGAGCTGATGTTAAGTCTGCAATCTCGTAAAACTCTTTCTTAATATCATCATGAAGCAAGCTTATGGCACGATAACGAAAATAATCAATCTTCTTTTCGTCTGTAATTGCGTCAAGTGTCTCAAAGAAAAGTTTGCTCAGGTTCGGATCCAGCTTATACTCTCGCTTGGTGGGCGGTGCAATGTCTGGGAAAACAATATTCTGTTCACGTAGGTCTGTTTTGTACTGTTCTACATTTTCAAGATCCCTTCGCGTTCGTCTGATTGTGATGGGTTTAAGCACCTTTTCCCTGATTTTTTTATACATATCACGTATTACCTGCAGATCCGGTTCAGGGAGCTTCATCAGCTCTTTATACCGATATATATGCGGATGAAAAAATGTGGTGAGATTCCTCACCGGTAATGCAGACCTTCTGGTGTCCTGAAAGAGTTGAAGCATATTATAGATATCTTCGGGTCTGTTATTCAATGGTGTAGCTGAAACCAGAATTACTTTTTTTTCGTCGCTTTCAATCAAACCGTTGTTCAAACGGCCGGCTTTACAAATAATCTGAAGCTGGTCGAACGATTGGGCTGTTCTGTTCCGAAACTTATGGGCCTCATCCACAATCACAAGATCATAGTCTTCTTTTGCCCAGTAGTTGATATCCCCATCAATGATTTTGTGCAGGCTTCCGTTTGTTACAAACTTGGCGTATTTATCAATCCCAAAAAGGCTGAAAGTCCGTTTCCAGTTTTTTTCCAAAGCCGGAGGATATACCACTAGTATTTTTGTATTTCCAGTTCCGTTTGCAATGATGAAACGTTTTGCAAGCATGGCCGCAACTACTGTTTTGCCTGTACCTACCACATCAGCAAGAAAGAAACCATTGTAATCCATGAGCATATTATAGCCCTGGTTAACTGCATCAATCTGATAAGAAAGTTTTTTGAATTGCTTGGGCACATCGCCCACGGTCTCTGGATCATAGTCAATATTTCGCCCGAAGTACTCGATTAGAAACTTTATGTATATTTCAAATGGGGTGAATTCTTTCTCCAGGTGTGTCTTCTTTTTAGCAATCTGTACATCCTCAGGAAGTATTTCTTCACCCTCATCCCATAATCTTTGAAACTCACTTTCGGCGAATGCCACATCGTCATACCGGCGCAGCTCAACATTAAACTCATAATTTCCTTCATCATTATTACCACCGAGACCGGCGTTTGTAAGATTTGATGAGCCGGTAATAACCCTTCCATCTGAATCACTATCGTAAGATTCCGGAAGAAAAACATAAATTTTTGCGTGTAGATTCTTACTCTGATGTGCGCGTATTTCTATCTTCCGATCTATCAGATCTTCCATGAAATGCAAAATTCCGTCCTCAACCTCTCTGGCGTATCTGGCTTCTTTGATGTCGGCCTGCATAGCCTTAATGAACTCTTCCCGAGTCTTTATCGGATCACCCATATACAAAAGGCCTCGGCGTTTGGCATCAGCTACAAGATGATCTACGTTGATGCCAACCAAGATTTTCACTTCACCCAGCTTTAGCAAGTGGTCTCTAATTTCAAAATAGCCCGAGGCTCGAAAGTAACCCACAACAGCATGAAATACATATAAATTTGAAACCTTCTCAAAAACCCCTCTGAACTTCTTTAAAAGACTGTTTCCCTCTTGGTTGGTGAAAAAATGCGTTGACATGCCGTTTCTGTTTTGTGCTGTTTTTTTTATGATTTGAACATAAAGTTAATTGACATTCGAAGTGTTGGATTCTGGGAGAGCATTAGTTATGTAGGTGCTAGCATCCTCAAATATTCTCGAAGTTTTACAGTTTCAGTTACTTCTCCCATCAAATGTCGAATTCATTAATACTTATTATCACCTTGCGTCTTTGAAAAGATAATACATCCCAAGTGCAATTCAATCCCAATTTAAGAGTGCCTATTGAAGCAGTAGTGTTACTTAGGTTTTAATTGACTTTAGTTCACCGCGAGTCCATTTGACACGAAGGTTAGAGCTGATACAGCTCAACTCTGGCTCAATGAATGCCTGGACTGTAGATTTCAGGTTTATTGGGGGGATTATTACTTTTCAAAATTTCAAAAGCCTGGCTACTCACCATACACAAACTACACTTATCCATGCAATGAGTGTAAGAAGGTCCTGATGTCCTTTATGAATGAATTGCTCCAGCTACAACACCATGGAATAACTTCATGATTAAATGGGAGTCATTACAAAAAAACTATCAGTTTCCAACTGACAAAATTTATTTTTCCCTGAAAAAGTAAACTTTACCAGAAGATGCATCTTTACCACTTTTTATTTTTAAACCGGTTTCCCTTTTGAATGCATAAACGATATTTCTAATAGCGTTGAGCTCTTTATCACTGGTAAAGTTAACTTGCAGCGCATCACCACCAGGCTCTAGCTTGCTTAGTGTATCTATAAGTGGCTTAAATTTAGAGGAGCTCAATTTAGTAACTCGAATTTCGTTACGTGGTACGACTCTTATTTTCATACGAGGATACTTTAGATTAATGACATATTTATTGTGGGAATCACTAAGCTTACTAAGTGATGAAAACTTCATTTCATGCAATGTGTTTCTTATGTACTTGCTAACATAGTTCAATATATTACCGGCAATTATCAGTCAGGATAGTCATTGCATCAGAAACATTCATTTCTGCAGCAATTCTGATATTCTTACAACCCTCATTAAGATTATTGAGTTCTAATAGTACAAAACCAAGTAATAAATTTACTGTAGCATCTTTAGGCTCAATTTCAAGACTTTTTTTCAAGTCAATCTCTGCTCCGTGCCAATCTCCTAAGAGTGCCCTACATCTGGCTCTAAGTGTGTATGCTGCAGCAAATGTATCCCGCCCATCTTCTCTATTCTTATAAATAAGAAAATTCAAGTCCTCAAAACACTCTTTGTAATTTTTAA
>PWNZ01000268.1 GCA_003564135.1 Candidatus Cloacimonadota bacterium | reverse complement strand
CCGACATCGAAAAAGATTCTTGCCACTGCTCATCGTCACTCAAGACTATCGTCAGCAAGAATTCAATCTCATATTTATCCGGTATATTATCGGCAATCTGAACCTGAAATGCGTCGTCTATCGTAACTACCGAATCCATCTCTATGTCCTGGAAAACCACAAAATCATCAATTAACTCTATGTAATCATCATCACTTGATAAGGTTACAGCAATGTCCTCGGCCTCTTCCAGGCCACCGTTTATAAGGCTAAGGCCAACAGTTACCAAATCACCATATTGTGGCAGTGAGCCGTCTTCTGAAAGATAATGTATATCATGTACCGAAATAGTAGAAGCTTCTTCAACAGCTCTAATAATGTCAACTATGCCCGCTCCAAAAATATTGCTCTTGGTTTCCGACATGGGAATAGATGTTTCTTCAAGAATCCTGCTTACATCTTCCGGCAGTAAATTAGGGTTCTTATGCAACAACAGGGCAATAACCCCCGCTATAGCTGGTGCAGCCATAGAGGTTCCGCTCATTCTTCGATAGTCGGTGTTGTTATGGTGCACCAAGGAGTTCACATCTACTCCAACTGCACTAATATCAGGCTTTATCAAACCAGGTCCGGGATTTAGAGGATAATCCAAATAGGGTTCGATATTTCCCCATCCGACAGGACCACGGGAAGAAAAGTTTGCAATGTTATCGTTAGTATCAGTCGCACCAACAGTTACAGTAGCAGTCAACCCACCTTCATTTTCTTGATCCGGATGAAACCATGGTGGCGGACAGTCACCGGGTGTTCTAAGACCTGCTGTTGATTCATTCCCTGCTGCTATTGAGGCAACTACGCCAGCATTTAAGCAGTTTGCCATTACTCTTCTAAATTCACTGCGGTTAGGGTTCCCTGAATATCTCCATCCCAAAGAAACACTTATTACATCAGCGCCATGTTCAACAGAAAACTCAACAGCCTGCCAGTACATCTGTTCCTGACCACTACCTGTTGCACCGATGCATTTCAACGCCATAATCTGTGCTTCGGGTGCAATACCCGTATTAATCCCTGATGTTCCATCTCCAGCTACAGTTCCGGCACAATGAGTTCCGTGCCTATGATCATCCATCGTTTGATTATTGTCAGAGAATGTATTCCACCCATGAAATGGAAAATCAGGATGTTCCCACATTCTATCAGTTATATCTTGATGATTATAGTTAACACCGGTATCAATGACTGACACCACTACGCCTTCACCAGTAATTCCCCCCTCCCACACCGCCGGAGCATTATGATGAGCTACATTTTCACTAGGATTACGCGACTTATTACCTACCTCAGAACGATTGTCATTTCTCCTTCTTTGAGTTCTTCCCGTACTTTCGGTTATCCGATTATCTGCAAAATCATCCATCAATACATATTGCAGAGGATCGTATTCTATTAGGGCAACATCAGGGTGTTTATCAAATAAGGAGATTACATCAGCATCTGCATATAGCCCTATTACATTGGTGATCCATAAATAGCGAATCTGACTAACAACTCCCTCTTTTTGCAGCTCTTCAATAATTGTCCGCAATTCTTGCTGAGTTCTATTGCTAAAGCTTTTTAGCTTTTCAACTGTATGGGTTCTCCTTTGTTGTCTGGTGAAATCTATAACCTCTTGATATAGGTCATCAGTGTTAACTTGTTCAGTCAGAACTAAATATATAGGTATCATCCCATCATTATAGGTGCCTTCTGATCTGTATATATCATTTCCTTGGGCAAAGCCTTGCAACCTCAATCCAGCCTTCTCAATTTGTTGCAACTGCTCATAATCTATGATCTCCTCTCCATATAGCGAGTTACATAAAACACAGGCAGATAACACTGCAATCGTAAATAATACTTGTAACTTCATCTTCAGTCTCCTTTTAATTACATCTTGATTCTATCTTTTATCAGCGGATATAGCTGTCAACTAATTCTTTAGTAACAGTTCATATTTTTTTATCGCTTAATATACTTCATTTTAACCTTTTACGGAGCTTCAGGGCTGTAATCAGTGAAACTGTTAATCATTTAAAATCAGTAACAATAGTGCTATATCGATTGACAGCATAGCCCTTTCTAAATCTTTGAAAAGAAAAAAAGGGTGACAATGAACTTAAATCAACAAGAAAAACAGACCTTCATCCTAATGATGGTCTTTACTTTCTTCAACGGCTTCATCATGAGCATTGCTCAGACCCAAGACATCATAGCAAAAAAGGCTCTGGAAGGACTGGATTGGCATATAACATTGTTGACTATGGTATGGCCTATAGCTAATTTCTTCTCTATTTGGTGGGGTCGGGCACTGGAAAGAACTCGTGATATTGCTAAGTTTCTGATTTTCGCAGCTGTGTTTGGTAGACTGATTTTAGTCTTGGTATATTGGTCTGTAAGCATTTATGATTACTTAGCTATTCTGGCAATCATGTATTCCTTCAGTTCTTTAATACTGCCCGCCCAAAACTCAATTATGCAAATCAACATCAGACCAAACAATCGGGGCAAGGTCTTCGGTTTTGTGACCAGCTTAGCTACTTTGCTAACAATCATCATAACATTTACTTCCGGGTCACTTTTAGAGCATAGAGAAGAGCTTTTTCGCTCTTTGTTTGTCATAGTTGGGATAGCCGGATTCTTAGGTGTTCTGGCATTAGCGTTGTGTAATACTAAAAAGAAAAACGTCCCGCAAGAGTTAATCAGTAAGCGTTTCAGTTTTGTTGAGCCACTAAAACGAGCTTATTACTTACTGAAAGAAGATAAACAGTTCTTCAAGTTTCAAAGAAATTTTTTCCTCTACGGTATCGGGTTCTTAATACTGCTCCCGATTATCCCAAAATACTTGGTAGATTATTTAGGAATGGGTTACAGGACATCATTTATTGCTAAAGGAGTTGTCTCACAAATAGGGCTGCTATGTCTTTCCCCATTTTTTGGAAAACTGTTCGACAAAAGTCATCCCACCAAGTTTACAAGCATTGGCTTTGCTGTTTTTGCAATATTTCCCTTGCTATTGCTTACCTCGTCATTTTTTGAAGATACTGCTGCAATTGCAATAGTCTTTTTAGCTTACCTTTTTTTCGGTATCGGGATGTCATTTATCAACATGTCATGGAACATCAGTTCTATTTATTTTGCCGGGAATAATGATTCTTCTATGTATCAGAGTGTCCATGTAACCGTTACCGGGTTAAGAGGCATCCTTACTCCGGTGTTTGGATTCATTGTCATGCAATTGATGGGAATTAGGACGGTTTTTGCTATATCTATCATCAGTCTGTTAACTGCCTCGCTGCTTAACATGAAACACTACTACTCATTCAGCAAAAAAACCTTTGATTGGAAAAAAAGAACCGACAAATTCAAGTGGTATATCAGGCAACTATACCCTTTCAGATAATTAGCTATTTGCCATACATCTATAAATCATTGCTAATGAAAAGGGTAGGAATAAATTATTCCTACCCTTTATTTATTATTCATCGGATTAATCTTTTTTTGAAGCTTGTCGGCGCGTCTTCAATAGTGGACTCTGTGTTTTAAAATTCTTCTTATCATAGCAGTTTTTAAATGGCTGGGATGAGAGGATTCGAACCCCTACAGACGGAACCAGAATCCGTTGTCCTACCATTAGACGACATCCCATAAAAATGGTTGGGGCGGGAGGATTCGAACCCCCGAATGCATGGACCAAAACCATGTGTCTTACCACTTGACGACGCCCCAAAACTTCTGAATGTTCACTGGCGGAGAGAGTGGGATTCGAACCCACGGTGAGGTTTCCCCCACACACGCTTAGCAGGCGTGCACCTTAAGCCAACTCGGTCATCTCTCCATTGTTAATGGCGGAGGATGAGGGACTCGAACCCCCAAGAGACAAGCTCGGCGGTTTTCAAGACCGCTGCCTTACCAATTAGGCTAATCCTCCGAACTATAAGTACCATCTCGTTTCAAGTTTGTTAAATGACAGGTTTTTCAGAAGGGATTTTGTGTCAATCTTTTTCCTAATAAAGAAGACCGATGATGTTTTGATTGATTAGTCTCTCAGGAATAAGGGCAGACCGGTTGTGAGCAGATACACCATGCAAGTTTGTCATTTTTTGCTCAATGTAAACATGAGAACATAAAAAATACCATCGGGATATCATTGGTCTGTCCCATAGACACTTCGATCCAGCTACAGAATAAAATAAAGGGATCCCAATATACAAAGGATTTGACATTTCAACTACCTAATATTTTTTTGCTGTTGTCTCTGAATGAAGGACAGCCGGAATCAGTTATCAACATTTTTTCGGACGTGTTAGCTATAGAAGTTAATCATCTCCTGAATCGGGGCATGTTGAAAAAAATAATGACAAGGAGGATTCCATGGGAAAGAGTATATTCCTGCTCAACGTAGCACGGTTCACTATACTGGCTCTTTTCTGCTTCGTATTGTGGTTGATATTGAGTAGCGAGCTTAATGTTTGGTCAATATCTATAGGGATCCTTTTTTCTTTAGCGGCTTCATATTATTCTTATGAGATTTTTTATGAGAAAACCGAATATAACCGCAGTGATTTTCTAATTCGCTTTGAGTACTTCTTCGTGTACGTATTTTTGTTCGTAATCCAAAGCTATATCGCTAGTTTTGAACTAATTTATCTGATAATCACACGAAAACACAATCCGGGAACAGTAAGGATCAAGACTAGGTTGAAATCACAAATCGGCAGGGTGTTTTTAGCGAATACAATCACCATGATTCCCGGGACACTCTCTTTATGGCTGGACAATAATCATATCTTTGTCCACTGGTTTGATATTAAGACCTCTCATAGTAAAAAAGCAGGCCATATTATCAAACAAAACTTCGAACAAATTTTAGAGAAGATATTCGGATGACTTGGATACTTTACAGTTTACTGTTTCTCTTACTAGGGTCCTTTTACCGGTTAGTGTTTGGCCCCTCCTTAGAAGACCGCATTTTAGCTTTAGACGTGGTAGCAGTAATAATTGTGCTGATCATAAGTATTTACTCGCTATCATACGAGCAAAGCTTTTACTTAGATATCGCCTTAATCTATGCTATCTTGTCGTTCGGAGAAGTATTGGCGTTTGTTAAGTTTACTTCACCTTATACGACACAAAACGGGTAAATCCATGTTTTACTTTTTCGTCGTTTTCGGCCTTTTTATAATGTTTTTTGGGGTATTAGGAATGATAATTTTACCGGATTTTTTACTAAGAATCCACGCCTCAACTAAATGTGGAGTAACCGGGGCAGTAAGCATATTGATTGGTTTTGCTATTCATGCTAACAATCTTGTAATGACTTTCAGGATCTTGCTAATTATAGCGTTTCTATTCTTCACGGCACCCATAGTGGCTCATTCATTAGGAGTCTATCATATCAGCCGACAAAAGAAAAATAATGAAGATAAGTACTGATCAATGGGCAATATAGATTCTCTTTACATTCTGCTACTGTTAGCAACAATCAATGTGGTTTTTTCTAAAAAGCTATTGACTTCGCTCGTTTTTCTCAGCATATTCAGCATGTTGCTAACTTTGAAATACATAACCCTAAAAGCTCCTGATGTCGCAATAACCGAAGCTGCTCTGGGTACCGGTCTGACAACACTAATCTATCTGGTGGCAATAAAAAAAACAGGGAGAAAGAAATGATCCGCCTACTCAATTATATCAACAAAAATAATATCGTAGAACTTGAGACAACCAAAACTGATATCTACGCAAGACAGCTTATTGAAAACTGTTTAGGTGATAAAGATGCTAATGTCCAACAAGAAGCGTTATCTCAGTTTAAAACAAAATATAAGGAACTGAACCTTACTAAAGGGTTCTCCTTAATCCATCTCAGAATTGACTCTATCCAAAAAATAAGACTTTCAGTTGGCATCTTTCCGGAACCAAAGAAAATCACTAAAAATGAGTATGTGAACGCCGTCTTTTGTATTGTTATTCCCGACACTAAATGCAGAACATACCTAAGCTTAATGGCCCATTTAACACGCCTTTTATCCAAAAATAATGCCGGTGATCTCTTTCATAGTAACAATAAAGAGGGTATTGTCAGGTTTATTAGAGATTTCGAGGAATCTTGAGGTCAAGATGTACATAATGGTAATCATATTAAAAGACGAAAGTTTATTAAAGAAACTCCTTTCTCTGATGATAGAGTTTGAGCTATATGATGCCACCGTTTTGGATGGTGAATCTATAGAAAACATAGCATCAAAAAAAATACCTCTATTCTCTGATCTTAATACTTTGTTTGGTCAGCAGACATCCTATAATCGTACAATATTGAGCTATATTCCCGACGGATCAACAACTGAAAACTTCATCCAACTATGCAAGGAAGAAGCAATTGATTTTCGTCAGCCGGACGTAGGATGCATTATGACTATACCCTGTAACATGTATATCGGAGAATCCTAAAAAGGAACTGTAAAATAAAATGTTGGTTAGCAACTCGGAAATACTCAGAATAACTGTTAGAAAACTGTTTCCTTTTATTGTCGTATTTAGCTTCTTTCTGTTCTCATATGGCCCGATAAGCCCAGGTGGGGGGTTTCAGGCAGGTGTTATTTTCGGCACTCTAGTTGTTATCTTTGAGATGTGTAATGAACAGAAGATTTTTTCTGATATCTTCTACTCATTAACTGAGTACATTGGAATATTGATTCTGTTTCTGGCTCTTGCGATCGGCTTGGCTATAACCGGTCGCATCTTCGGCGGTATGTATGGTTTTTATACTAATTCTCACATATTTGCTAATATTTATTTGTGGGTTCTGAATTTAGCAATTTATTTAGAAGTGTCAGGTTCAATGGTTCTTATATTTCGTTATTTTATAGACTGGAAGGAAGATGAGTAAGAGAAAACGGATATTTGTTGCATTTTTTTTAGTTGCAATACTAATCTATCTCTATATCAGTTTGGGTTCTTTTAAGCCTGTTTATCATTCAGAAGTTGCAGACTTCGAAATCATGACCGCACAAATGAATGTAAAAAATATGGTGACGGCCATTTATTTAGGACCTCGAATTTTTGACACATTTTTAGAAGTCATGGTTGTGATTTTAACCGTTTTCGGTATGAAGTTTATCAGATCTAAAGAGTAGGAAATATATGCTTTTATTGATAGTGTTAGTGGCAATCTACGGATTAATCGTCTCAGATAACTTGATCCGCAAGGTCATGTGTCTTAATATCATAGAGAGTACCGTTATCCTAACTTTTCTAACCACCGGTTACGCACATGATTACGTCGCCCCAATAATAACTGAGACCGTCAATAATTACGTTGATCCAATACCCCAGGCTTTAATGCTGACAGCTATTGTTATAGGAGTATGCTTCAATTCGTTGGCCATAGCCGTCATAGTAAAAGTATTCCAGAAAAATCATACCCTCAATGTCTCTGAATTAAATGAACGTTGATCTACTGATAACTCTATTCCCGATATTACCTTTTTTAGGTATTGGTATCTCACTACTCCTTAAATACCTCATAAACAGAGATATTACAGTCGCTACAATACTATCTATTGCCGGTTTACAGCTTGTTATAGGCGCAACCCTAATAGTAACATTTTACCGGTACGAAGGCCTCTATACCATTGTTCTTAGTGAATGGAAACATTCAATAATATTGTCCTTCGATCAGTATAGGATATATTTTCTTGCTGCCTACCTGACGCCGATAGCATTAACCTTTTTCCACCATAAAAAATTATCGGATCTAAACATTAGATTACTTTTCATGTTTTATTTAGGTGGATGCAGTGGTTTATTAGTAGCCGGGGATATATTTAATTTCTATATTTTCTACGAAGTAATGATTATGGCTGCGTACATCCTAATAGCTGTAAACCGCAAGTATTTTGCTTCGATAAAGTATATGATTTTTGGGGCAGTCAGCTCAGCAATATTCTTAGCAGGCATCATCCTTCTCTATGCCGCAGGCAGCTATTTTAGCTATACTTTCATTGAAAACATTGGAGAGTTGGACCCCGTTATTAGCCGCTTCATATTGCTGTTCTTTAGTGTCGCATTTTTGATCAAGGCAGCTTTTTTCCCCGTATCCGGATGGGTAGCAACTTGTCATTCAGCTACCAACACACTTATATCATGCTTCCTGTCATCATTTACAATCTTTTCCGGAATTATCGGACTGTTCTACTTTGTGGTGTTACCGGCCAATATTTTGGGTGAACAGTCAATATTAACCTTTATCGGGATCATTTCTATGCTAACCATATTGATCCCCTCTATAATCCTTTTCTTTGAACCCGACTTTAAAAGATGTATAGCCGGTAGTACGATTTTTACCATAGGATTTATCGGTCTTTTATTAGCCGGCGGGGCCTTCAAGTTGGCTCTTTTCTATGTTTCTGTTCATGCTCTTTATAAATCTTTCATGTTTTTATTGTATGATGATATGAATATTGATAACCAACATATACAAGGGAACAGGCTCTCACTGGTTATGTTCTTAGTGATGCTTCTGTTAACGGTAGGTTTTTTTCCTACCCTGTCGTACTTTATTAAGTATAACTACATATACGACTTTCAAATATTCAAAGTGATCTCCTATTTGTCGATGTTTCTTGTCTTAGGTAGTTTTCTAAAGTTTAAGTATACTTCTATTAATGTTGGAGGTAACTTCCTTTATTATCTCCTATTTCCCATACTGATAGTTACCTACTATATGACATTCGAACATCAATGGCTCCACTCGGGACTACTGCTAATAATCGATTTGACAGTCATTTCTTTAGCCTGTTTCTGTTGCCGGTATCTGTACCAGAAAGGCTCATTCTTTTCGTGTTTGGACACTAAATTCATCTATATCAATATAAACCAAGAGCTGCTCTATATTGTATTTCTGTTCATCGGTCAGATTCTTGTCACAGGAATTTTAAGGTAAGTAGAATAACTATTTCTAGATCTTTGGCAGGAAGACAATGACACTATCCGATACGATGCTATATTGTCTGACGAAGACAGAAATAAAAAAGAGCATCCGGCTAAGAATGCTCTTAAATACGATTATTTTATAGTTATACAGTTCCGCTATTATTAGTTCTCCAAGATATTCTGCCTAAACCTATACTCTTGGAGTTCTCCCGTTCCTCTGACCCTCCAAGTCATCATAGCACTTTGTGCTCTCTGAAGAAACCTATCGGTGAAATAACTACCTGGTTGTGGATCGATGATGGCTGCATCAACATCTCCTTGCTCATTAATGTAAAGTGTAATATTTAGCCTTCCAAAAATCGGTTGACGAGTTCTTTCTTCTCTGATAATGTTCTCTACCTGATACCAATAGTTCTCAATGTAGTTCCTGATATCTTCGACGAATGTTCGCTGATCTGCCGGTAGCTGATCTAAAGATGTCCTATCATCAGCTACAGGACCAACATCGCGCCCCTGCCTTGCTTGTTGGGCTCGGGCTATCGCACCTTCTAGTTCACCTGTGGAAAGTATGGGTAGATCGGTATCACCAACACCGTCAACTCTTGTTCCACTTCGTCGCACAATATCATCACTTCCACCCCATACAGGGCCGCCAGTTACTTCACCGGTTCTTCTCTCAAATTCTGCACCACTTGCATCTGCGGCACCACCTGTTCCGGGTCTACCACCTGTTCCTGGCTCACCCCTTCTCTGGATACGCTCACCGACAATGGTTGCTACTCTTTCTGTTTGTTGAGCATCCATGACTTCTGCGGCATCAAGGGTTCCGGTTCTTGATGACCCCCAGGCATCCAGTGCAGAAGGCCTTGCCGGTCCTTCATCAGCGGGTACGTCTTCTTGGGCAGTTGTCGGATCAGCTACCTGAGGTTCCTGTACTACTCTTACCTGTTGGGGAGGTAAATCTATGCTGACTAATGATGCAGCAGTCCTCTCTATGACTGGAAGATCGTAGTTCTCCATCGCAAATCCTATAATCAAGAGCAACAGCAAAGCAATGAATGACATAGCTCTTAAGTTTTTCTGTTCTTTTGTGGGCTTTGGGTAACGCTGATAAAGCTTCATTGCTTCTTTCTGTTCCGGAGTAATGACTCTTCTATACGGTTTTTTATACTCAAAAGCAATCGCCCAGTTATCAGCCAAAGTAACCTGACCACTTATATTAGGATCAATTAGAAGCTTATTCCCGTCCAACATATTTCGCTGCTTCAGTTCCTCTTTACTAAGTACTTTTTCTCCCATCTTTACCGAAACATCCATGCCTCTTGTCAGGAACAATACAAATTTATCTTTAGACTTCTTTAGCAGTAGGTGTTTTTTGGGAAACCTTATTCCATCAAAAAAGTTCCAGTTAAGAAGCTTATCTGTTCCTACGTAAAATTTTTTCTTGAAATCTCTACCTTCATTGACGTAACCAATGTTAGTCCCTTTATAGTAAAGATCCATTTTTAGATTTTTTTTATCACTCATTAGTAACCCCCTTATTCCATGCCAAATACCTGTTGAGGGTCATCTCCTCTTACCGTAGAGAAATATACACCCGAAAAATCGGCATCGGCAATCATATGAATTACGCGGGATATAACCTGACATCTAATATTCCGATCGGCCTGCAACACTAAAACCGGTTCTACCCCATCACGCCGGGCTATTGCTCTTCTCTCACTACGTGCTAAGTCTAACAAGTCATCAAAAGCTTTTTGGCTTGTTAGAAAATCACGCGGAGAACCGGCAGGTACATCCCCAACATGAATTTGATTTTGCGAAACCCTCATGACAACAATTCCTTCATTATCTTCTGTTTCGTTGAAGGTGATGGACGTTGGCAAGGCAATATCATCAGGAATCATTACCTTTTGGGCTTCAACTGATACATTTCTAATTAAGAAGACTAATAGCACTGTTAAAATGTCGACCAAAGATGTCATTTCTAACCTTCTTGGAGGTCTTGACTCTCTTTTATTACCACCGGACATCATTACTAATTCATCTTCTTCGTAGCGTTGCATCTCTTCATTTTGATTTAAACCTTGTTTGTCACTCATATTAAACTCCGTGTCTAAATTGCTACCTCATAAAGCGTCGGCAAATCATAAGATACTTCTAAAAATTGATTATGCTTGCAAATATCTATAGCTCTCAGCAAGGTGTCATAAAGTACAGGATCGAATGGCATAACACTAATGACAAAAATATCTTGATGACGCTCTCTTGTTTCACTTAGAGCCCTGTCAAGAGCACTATAATCGAATCTAAACCGTCCGCTCTCGAGCTCTGTTGCAGCTATGTTAGCTGTAACATCCGTTCCTTCTCTTACTTCAAAGTGGTCTTCGTGAATAATGACTTGAATCTTCAAGACATCTTCAACCTCACCACCACCCCCATTATCTCCATTACCAATGCTTCCACTGGCATCAATATTCAAAGACAAAAGAGCTAAGTGAAGCGAAACAGTTATAACCAACAACATCGGAATAACGGTAACAAATAGATTCATTATCGGCACCAGATCCAATGGCTGTTGTTCTCTTAGTTTACTTGTTCTTTTTGAAGATACTCCTCTGCTT
>PWNZ01000240.1 GCA_003564135.1 Candidatus Cloacimonadota bacterium | reverse complement strand
CCCTTACCCCAAAAACCGTTATTGCCATCACCTGCAAAAAGAATATCCTGCCATTAAATTAGAGAAGGAGTAATCAGGATGGACAATAGTGGTTTTCGTGTCTATATTAGCAGAATATTTTGAGACAACCAGAGCAAGATGCTCCGGAGACTTTGGTCAAAGGCAAGATGCCATTGATACATTCTTTTGCTGATGCCATTGATACATTGTTTGCTGAAGCCGTTGATACATTCTTCTATTGTCATTTATTAGTGTTCATTCGTGTTTATTAGTGGACGTACATTTTGCTTCGGGTTGCTATTGTTGGATAGCGGTAACGATTTAACCAATGAAAATGAAAAACCAAGCTGTTTCCTTCGGTTGAAAGGTTTCCTGGTAACTTGAAATAAAACGTAGGAAAGAGTACAAGACGTTGGGTAATGAGATCGAATTATAGGTCAATAAGGTTGCTGTTTGATGAAAATAAGCAACATAAAAAGAGGGGCAAATGTAGATATATTTGATGGATTATGTCCCGATAGTTGAATATTTGCCGTTAGTTTGGCGGGTTAAGGTGTCAAGATAACACGTCATTAGACGAGCATAGCGTCGTCATTTGACAACTATATCGGCTTAGACACATAAAGACACTATAGAAAAAATAATCGCCATATATAGGAGTAGATGAAATAAAGGCATTTAAAGGGGCAAGATACGCATCTGAATCGGAAAAATGTTTCAAACTATTTTTAGTAGCCGTCTTAGGAAATTTTTTTTCTCTTACTCTATCAGTAACATACGTGAACTAAGAAAATTTTCTTTGAAACATTTTTGAATCTCGTGTCTATATATATATAGAGATTTTAATTTTAAGGAGAACGAGATGAAGGTATTTTTGATAGCGAAAAGATCTAACCAAAAGGGGGTTATGGAATGAATAATCGAAAGACAGCAGTTAAGTCAGTAACGGATTATGATGCCGTCGTAACCGAAAGGAAGTGTTAATGACGATTGTATTAATTTTTGATATTAAAAGTAATTTTGAGCATGAAAAGAACAGGAATCTGATGCCTGCGTGTTGTTATAGACCAACACTTAGTATAGGCAGCAGATTGGAAATCACCAACAAAACAACCATTAAAAAAGGAGAAAATATTGACGAGATATGAACTCAATGGAGAGGCAGCAGCACTAAAGCACGAAGTTAAGATAGAGACTAATAGTCATTTTTGTTTTTCAGATATGAGTAATGCAGAGAGATTCAGCAGCCAGCACTACTACAAAGCACGTTATTGTTATGAGAATAAGACCTGGTTTATCTGGAACGGATTTGTCTGGAGTCCGGATACAACAGGTCAGGTTTTTCAATTAGCAAAAGCCACAGTAAAAAAAATGTATAATACACCGTCAAATATAGATGATGATGTATTGAGAAAACGATCGGCTTCTTCGATTAAGGATTGCGAAAGCCTGACAAGGCGTAAAGCTATGATTGAAGATGCTAAATCCGAATTGGCATTAAGGGCAGAAGATTTTGACAGTAATATTAACAGGATAACCTGCCTTGATAAAACAATCAACTTAAAGACATTAGAGGCTTATGAACCTGAGCATAACGACTTTATCACGAAGCAAATGAAGGTCAAATACAACCCTGATGCAGATTGTCCTCAATGGGAAAAACTACTAAAGCTTGTATTTGATAATGACAGGGATATGATTGACTATTTTCAGAAAGCGGTTGGTTATGCCCTTACAGGTGACACAAGTGCAGAGTGTATGTTTCTGCTGCTTGGTTCAGGTGAAAACGGCAAATCAACTATTGTTCGTACTTTGGCAACATTGTTCGGTGATTATGCCTATAAGACACCTGTAGATACATTGATAGCGGTTCAAGGAGCAAACAAGAAACCGGCATTAGCTCATTTGAAGGGTGTAAGATTTCTATATGCCTCAGAGAGCGAGGTAGGTGATAAGATATCTATAGCAACAATCAAAGAATTAACAGGCGGAGAAACCATTACAGGCTGCCATAAATATGAGAAAGAGACATCATTTCTTCCTCAGTGTACGCTTTTCTTCTCCAGCAATAATGAGCCGATTATATCAGGTTCTGATTATGGAACCTGGAGAAGGATAGTCAGAATACCATTTAATGTCAGAATATCTGATGTAGTCGATGTTGTAAGATCGAAAGAAGAAGTGATATCAGAGCTTGAAGAAGAGCTTTCCGGAATCTTTAACTGGGCTTTGAACGGATTAAAAAAATACTGGAAAGAAGGTTTAGGAAACAAGCCGCAAGCTGTTTCGGAAGCGACTGATACGTACCAAAAAGAACAAGATAGATTAACAAATTTCCTTGAAGACAGATGCTCAACAGATCTGACAGGCAAGAAGTATAAAGTAACCGTAGCAGATTTATACTCTGACTATGAAGATTGGTCGGAAAAAAATAAAGAAGAACCGCTGACGAAAAATCAATTCGGGAAAGAACTAAAATCAAAAGGTGTTACTCAAGAAAGAACCGGCCAGTCAAGGTTTTGGCTCGGCATCAGTCTCAGAGACAATGATGAAAAATAATATTACAATAATTAAAGAGGGAGCGGTGACAGCTTTTGTCATCGCTATCCCACTGTCTGCCAATATATTTAGGCATTTCAGTGACAGGGATGACATTAGTTGTAGTAATCTACTCCTAATGTGTGTGTATAAGCAAGAAGTTACCATAATCTATGTCATTACTTGTCATAAGATTGGCAATAGTATGCTATTCAATCAGTTACGTTATGTCGTACTTGTCATTGCGATGTCAACAGAAGAAAGAATACGAAGCGTGGCAAGCTCTCAGAGCGGTGTCACAATAAATTATAAACCATTTAACCATAAGGAGAAATATGAAAGAAATCGAAATGATTATTGGCTTAAGATGCGTTGCCATCAGACATAATGAAGCCAAGT
>PWNZ01000244.1 GCA_003564135.1 Candidatus Cloacimonadota bacterium | reverse complement strand
GTATCATTTGGTCCTATCATTATCGTTCACCGGCAGCCTATAAAACCTTTAACCGGCTGCAAAGCCACAAAAAACTATGGAGTTAAAAATGAAAAAAAATAATAAAGAAATTGTTATCGGGATTGCTTTGGCAATCCTTATGTTTGGATTAATTGCCCCTGTAACCGCCACTTCCTTCAGCGGAGGGAGCGGAACTGAAGAAGACCCTTGGCAGATAGCAACTGCCCAGGATTTTGATAACATACGAAATCATACTAGTTCGGCATTCATCCAGGTGGATGATCTCGAATTAGGTACATTTATACCGATACCGTCTTTTACAGGTACCTATAACGGAAACGGTTTTTCCATTTCTGCCTTTATAACTGTTTCCGGAGATGCAGGTCTGTTTGCCTTTTCAAACGGAACTTTACAACAGATACGGGTTATAGGTTCAGCCATAAGTGGTTTCGGAGTAACCGGCGCTATTGTAGCCTGGAATAACGGAGAGGTGCTCTCCTGCTCGGTTTATGATACTAATATAAACGGGAACTGGTATGCCGGAGGGATTGTCGGAGTTAACGACGGAACAATCAAGGAATCGTATGTAAAAAATAGTTTTATAGACGGTTATGAGATGTTAGGTGGTTTAGCCGGAGATAATTTCGGTACTATAAAAAATTCTTATACTAATCCCTCGACCTCAGTTGAAGGTGAGAGTTTTATTGGAGGGTTAGTCGGCGAGAACTTCGGCTCGATTGAAGACTGTTATTCTGCTGCTGAAGTTGTGGGCTTAGAAGTTGATCCGCCCCGAACTATCCCAGACAGAGTTGAAGAGAGGCTGAACAAATCGGTAAGGACTCACATAGTTGATCCGGTCGGCGGTCTGATAGGAAATTGTGCCGGTACCGTCATCAACAGCTATTGGGATACCGAAACCTCCGGTCAGAGCGATTCAGCCGGAGGTGAAGGGAGAACAACCGCCGAAATGACCTACCCTTATGCCGTAAACACTTATGTGGACTGGGATTTTGTTGATGTCTGGAAAGGTGATAAATATAACATTATTTATGACGGGTATCCCTACCATGGCGGCACTGAATGTAGGTTGCTGATGATGGTTAGGAGATCGGTAGAGAAACCAACTATCGAACACTACAGGAAGCCCTTTGAAACTTTACAAAGCCAGAGCGACGTTCACGGTATACATGGTTGGGGGGTATCCTACTACACGAGTGATTATTTTTCTACCGGCGAAACAGGCAGGGGTACAATATGGCACCCAAACCAAACCCTAGAAAATCAGGATAGATATGCTCATCATGAACCTGCCCACCAGGGACAAGGGCGACAGCGATACAATCGATATGTCCTTGATCTGAACAGCCAAGGGGAAGCTATTTATGATACCGATTGGCACATAATAGTCGGGCATATCAGAAAAGCATCTGATCTTAACACTGCTAATCAAGCCAATCCTCATCCATTTATTTTTAAAACCGGTCACGGACAGGGTAAAAGGACGTTTTCGTTTGCTCATAATGGATGGGTTTCGGACAGAGACAGCCATTATGACCCTCCCCTGCCTAAAATGTCGGATTTTATTGAGTATCAGATTGAGAACGAAGGTTGGCCCGTTAATGTTTGGGGAGAATATCTTTCTGACGTGCCTTTGCAAATTGACTCAAAAGTATTTTTTGGGTACCTGATGGCTAACATTAAGCTCAGTGACTGGGATATACTACGGGGTTTAAGGTCTGCTTTGACAAACGTGTCAATGGACACCGGTGAAAATGGCTGCTCTGGCTGGAATTTTGTGCTTACCGACGGTTTTGATACTTATGCATATAGACGCTATAATGATAATAATAACAGTGTCAATTATCGCTCACATACTCTGGAGTATAAGATAGTAAGTCAGGGTTCACCTTACTCTTTGTATAGAGATTGGGTAATCATAATGTCAGAACTGCCGGATGATGAGTTATTCGCTGATTCTTACGAACTTTCTGACAGAGAGCTGGTTTACATCCCCACTAAAGGTCAGCCTCAACATTTCATCAACTTTTGTGATCCGATTATCGGGTGGAAGAAAAATCATATAACAAGCGATTCAGGATTCACTTCAATGTATACCTATACCTGGGATAGCTTTCCTGTGCTAAATCCGGCTAACCAAAGTTGTGCTGTAAGTACAATGAACAATGCTGTTGGTTTCAATTATGCCTTTGAGGTCCGGAATGAGGGAGATTATTACATTGAAGAGTTCGAGGATGAATGGGAAGATCATAACCTTGGTGATTTCTACAGTCAGGATGGCTATGTTATGAGCCATGAAGGTAACAATCCCGGCGACCAGACAGGCGGCAGGATCAGCGGAGAGATATCTGATCTGACGCTCAACAAACCCCTTTATGAAAATGCCGAAAACTGGACCGGCTACTGGCTGCTAAATGACCAGTCAGTTCAAGCAGCTATAGCAGGAACTCAGAGACAATATATCCATTCGGTACGTTCGAGTAATTGGTTCTGGGTCAATGATCCGATGAGTATGACATATAACCTTCGTTTCCCGATGGAGTTCGGTCAGATGTACAAAATAACTGTCAGAGAAGGCGGCGAGCAGTTTTTGAGTCAGTTCCAATGGGTTAATTCCAGAAAGCCGTTTTGCATCTATGACCATGAAGATGAGGATATGCCGCCTCCGTCGGAGCCGAGCTTACTCTCTTTTGAAAAGGGTTCCGACTATCAGGTAATAGAAGTTCATCACTTAGAAGAACACTCACCGATTTTAGAGGTAGGTGTCAGGCCTGAGCCGGGAGAGTATTCTTCTTATATCGGTGGTGCTGTATACGATACCGGGCCTTTTCAGATTATTGTAAACGGTGAAGATTTTGAAGGGATTGATCTGGAGTTATGGTATTTAGATGGTAATCAGGAGTATGCCACTCCCCAGACC
>PWNZ01000181.1 GCA_003564135.1 Candidatus Cloacimonadota bacterium | reverse complement strand
ATCATCTTCCTGGCAATATTTAATATATTTTTTTACACCTTCCGGAAAATAAATATAATTCCCCTCATTTATAGAATAAATATTTGATGTTTCAGGATACTTCATATCGGGATGCGACAAGCAAAATATGCCTACACTCGGATCAAGTGTAAATCCATTTGTACCCTTTCCGGTTGTGTAAACCAGCATGGTAGATGATCCATATATGACATATCCTGCAGCAGCCAGATTTACACCCGGTTGTAACATATCTTCGAGTTTACCGGGACCAACATCTGATTTACGACGATATATGGAGAATACCGTACCAATGGATACGTTAGCCTCAATATTGCTGCTGCCATCCAATGGGTCAATGGCCACCACATATTTGCCCAGATCAGAAAATTCATTCTGAAACGAAATGATCTTTTCATTTTCTTCCGATGCAATAGCACAACATTCTCCTCCACCTTTAAGTGCTTCAATAAAACGCTCATTAGCGTATACATCAAGTTTCTTTTGTGCTTCTCCCTGAATATTATCTGTCCCTTCATAACCAAGGATATCTACCAGACCGGCAGCATTTATTTCACGGTTAACAATTTTGGCAGCTGTGGCAATGTCATTTAATAACCTGGTAAGAGCCCCCTTTGCCTGAGGATATTGGGCCTGCCTTTCTACAATAAATTGAGTGAGTGTTTTGATTCTTCTGTTGGGTGTCATAGGGTTTGTTTTGATACCGCAATTACGGTATTTTTTTTTATATATCAAAAAAATATGAATGTAGAATGATTCTAATTTACCATATATGAATTAATGTCTCTTAGTTAAGAAAAAGAACACGTATGACACTGATTTTTATAGGTTGATTAAATGAATTAAATCTGCGTTCAAGATATAAAATGATAAACTAAATGACATTCATATATCAACTTCAAATTAATTATTCATGATACTGACAGATCATTAATCAGTTTTAAAAGGAAAAATACTTTAACATTTTTTTGCAATGCTCGGTTTTTTCATCTAATTGATTAATTAACTGAGATTTACCTGAACTATTTTTTTCAGATTTTCCTTCCCGAAACACTTTTGTTTAACTTTTTTATATTATTGTTGAACATTAAATATTTCTTAGCGTTTCTCAATCGCTCACAAACCAAAAATAATTCATTTAAAATTTTAATCGTATGAGAAAAACAAGACTAATTTTAGCTTTCACAGTCATAGCATTTTTTGCCTTTATTGGCTTTGCAAATGCACAAACTGCGAAACTGCAAATCATTCACAATTCAGCTGATGCAGCAGTGGATGAAGTAGATATTTTTGTAAACGGTGACTCCTTCTTAACGGATGTTGGCTTCAGGCAAGCCACCGACTTTATGACTGTTGCTGCCGGAGTTGACCTTAATATTATTGTAAGTCCTGCCGGTACAGGTATTGGAAACGGTGTAGGACCTGTTACAGTAAATCTTACAGCCGATGAAACCTACATTGCTATTGCTTCAGGTATTGTAAGTGCTTCGGGTTATGATCCTGCTGCTCCTTTCAGCCTTGAGGTTTTTGCAGGAGCTCGTGAAACAGCAGTTGAAGATGATGAGGTAGATGTTTTAGTATTTCATGGTGTTACCGATGCTCCATCAGTTAATGTAGGAGCACGTTTTGTTGGCACACTTGTCACAGGTGCTGAATATACTGACTTCGCCGGTTACCTGAGTGTACCTGCATCTTATTACACATTGGAGATAGCTGCCAATGCGGCGCCTGATAATGTAATTGTATCTTTCGGAGCTGACCTGCGTGCTTTGGCCGGTGCTTCAGTAAGCGTTCTGGCATCAGGTTTCCTTAACCCGGCAAATAATAGTAATGGAGCCGGATTTGCTCTTATTGCAGTTCTTGCCGATGGTACAGTAGTTGAACTCCCCGTTGTTCAGGAATTCGAAGGAACTTTGGGAGGTCTTGTTGAAGTACCTGCAAACCTTAGTAATGGTAACGGATCAGTTGGTGTTACTCTCGCTGGCAGTGTATTGCAGCTTGCGGGCAGTTTCTCCGATCTTACAGGTACATATACCATGTCGCACATTCACAGAGGTGCTGTGGGAACCAATGGTGGTGTTGCTTTTGGCTTGACGGCCGACAGCGAAGCAGGAGAATGGTCTGCTTTTGACAATATTTTTGACCTTACAGAAACTGATGTTGCTGAATTAACTTCAGGTGAACTTTATGTAAACCTCCATACTTCTGATTTTCCTGCGGGAGAAATAAGGGCACAAATCCTGACTTCACCCAATGCAGCTCCCACAGCATCAGCTATTACCGCTCCTGCTGATGGTGCAGAAATCACCGTTGCCGGTGCTCCCGACACCCCATTCGTACCTACCTGGGCTGCTGCCACAGACGCTGATGGAGATGCAATAGCTTATGTTTGGCAACTTGCTGCTGATGCAGACTTCAACGCCATATTGGTTAACGCCTCTACCGGAGGAGAAACCGAGTTTGTTGCGGATTTCGCTACTGTAGACGGTTTGCTGGATGCAGCTGGCCTGGAAATTGGCGATGAAATTACCCTTTTCCACCGTGCAGTTTCCACTGACGGGAGCAATGTTACTCTTGGTGACGCTGCCTCAGTAGTATTGACCCGTGGTTTTGTCGGTGACTTTGCCCGCGCTCAATTCATCCACAATGCTGCTGACCTGGCCGCTGCCAGTGTAGATGTATTTGTGAACGGTGACCTTTTCTATGGTGACTTCGATTTCAGAACCGCTACACCTTTTGTAGATGTTCCTGCAGGTGTGGAACTTACTATTGATATTGCTCCCGCCGGTGCCGGTATTGAAAACTCTGTTTTCGATATTACCGTTGAATTTGATGCTGATGAAACTTATGTAATTGTAGCAAACGGTATCGTAAGCGAAACCGGTTACGACCCCATTGAGCCTTTCACAGTTTATCCTTTT
>PWNZ01000104.1 GCA_003564135.1 Candidatus Cloacimonadota bacterium | reverse complement strand
TTAATATTAAGGCTTGTAAAAACAATGTACGTTATAAACTTCATTTGTAGTGCCTAAAAAATTTCAACATGACTGACCATCAATGGTTTAACGATTTTTTTGCTCAAGTTGGGCTAAGATAAATATGTCAATATATACATTATGATTATTTGATGTATTTTTAAAGAACTTCCAAGGCCATTTATCTTTAGATGCGACAATATTATAAGAAGTTTATTAGTACCGTTAATTTAGTGATATATTCACTCTAATATTGAACTTCGTTCAAGAAATAGCTGATGCAAATACTGGCAGGAAAGTAAGCATATGGACACCCTCTTATCTGATAGCTAGATTATGTCAATTCTGGGAAACTACACTTAAATGAGACTTTCGCTCGCTTTTTCTTAGTAAACCAATTGATGAATGCCCTATATAAAGGAAAAGGCATTGAACGGTGTCGTTAGCTATCACCTCAATTGTGATGCTCTCATAGAAGGCGTTTTGTCCTGTTTAGGCTATTAGCATATTACAACGATCGAATTATAAATCAATCTATAACGAAAGCAATCAACTTGGATTAATACCTTAAATATATACCATTCCCTATGTAGTAAATAGAATCTGCACTCTAACATACCGACACTTATGAGTTCCTTTCTTTATTTTACCAAGCGGAATCTCGGCTTTCATTTTGATCATTCAGTCATAGCCTGTTCAGCTATGATTTTTCTTGACAAATAAGAGGTCTATAATATTAGGACAGAACCTGGTTGAAGCAGTGAATCCTCTTCGCTGGGAATATATTTTGATTAAACCACTGCTAGCAGTGGTTTAATAATATGGTGAGAACACAATGAACGAGAAGATCAAGGAAATAGCGTTACAAGTTTGTCAGGATCAGGGTTTTAGTCTCTATGACATAGAGCTAAAAAATACTGACAATGGGAGGGTCCTGTGCGTTAGAATAACTGGAGTTGACGGTGTTACCTTGGACGAATGTGCTTCAGTGAGCAGGAAATTGAACTACGAATTAGATATAGTTGACCTGGTAGCGACAAAGTATTTTTTAGAAGTGTCGTCACCGGGTTTAGAACGACCGTTAAAGAATGAAAATCATTACAACCAGGCTATCGGGGAAACAGTCAGGGTCGTTTATCGTCAAAAAGAAGGAAACACCTCGGTCAGCGGTTTATTAAAAGAAGTCACACCTAAAAGCTTAATTCTTGAACCGAGTGACAGTAAAGAAGCTACAACAGAGGAAATACCGATTTCATCGATTAAGAAAGCAAGGACGGTTTTCCACATGAAACCTAAGGCAAGGAGATAAAATGTCAGCCAATATTGCTTCAGTTTTAACAGAATTAGCGGCGATTAAACAGATAGATCGTAAAAGAATTGAAGAAGAGATTAAAGAAGCTCTTTTTGCGGCTATATCTAAAAGACTAACATCAGACAACGAATTGCAGATACTGACAAACTTTGAAGATGGAAAGCTTTATGCCCAGTTTAAGAAGATAGTAGTTGGTCAAGATTTGGGCTTAGGAGAGATCTCTATAGAAGATGCTAAGCAGTTTGACCCCAATGCGGAAATTGGTGACAAGATAGATGTGAGCATCCCGATAAGTGATTTTGAGCCAAAGATAATTAACTCGGCCCGTAAGATAATTTTAGAGAAGATCAAGAAAATCGAAGAAGACCGGATTATTTTTGACTATGAGAAGCAAAAAGGCCAGATAGTATCGGGGAAGGTCAGCGCGATCGGGTTTAATGGATATAAAGTAGATATTGGATATACTGATGCCTTACTACCCAATGAAGAGCAGGTAGAAAACGAGTATTATCGTGTAGGCTATTTGATTAAAGCTTATGTTGTCAATATCCGCAAAAGGAATAACAAAGTCGTCGTTATCTTATCACGTAATAGACCGGAGTTCGTAAAGAAGCTGTTTGAATTAGAGATTCCGGAAATCCGCAGCGGTGAAATTATAGTTAATAAGATAGTCAGAGAGCCGGGCATCCGTACTAAAGTTTCCGTAGTAGTGACAAAAGAGGGAATTGATCCTGTTGGCGCATGCTACGGAAAGAAAGGTCTCCGCATAGAAAACATAAAAAAAGAGCTTAATGGCGAGCTGATAGATGTGGTTTGTTGGGATGAGGCACCAGAGCAGTTAATAGCCAATGCAGTTGGTGTTGATTTGGTAGACAAGGTATATCTGGCGGATCGCGGCAAGTTTGCTAGGATAGTTGTTTCAGAGGCCAATAAGATACTGGCTATCGGTAAACAAGGGAAAAATATCCGTTTGGCAGCGAAACTCACCGGATATCATCTCGATGTGTACACAGAAGAAGAATTCGAAGAAAAGATAGCGGAAGAACGACGGATTACCAGCCATATTTCCGAACTTGATGGTGTTAACCAGAAAATTGCAGATACCCTTAAGGAGCATGGCTATACTTCGGTTCAAGACATTTATAAGGCCTCGCTCAAAGAGTTGCAAGACCTGGAAAATATCGGCGAGAAAACCGCTATCAAGCTTAAAGAGTCGTCTAAATACTTCTAAAGATGGTCAATAAAGCCACTACCGCCGGGCATATCCCGGAAAGAACTTGTGTAGTATGTAAAGTAAAAAGTGAAAAGCCCAACATGATGCGTTTCATTATCCGTAGTGGCGACTATGTTATCGACTGTAAACAGAGGCTCGCAGGCAGGGGCTATTATCTTTGTCGGAAAATAGAATGTGTCGAAGGAATTGATAAATGGATTTCAAAAAAAGGCCGGAAGCGAAGAAAAAAAAGATGATATTAAGATTTGCCGGTATCGAAGAGTAAAGGAAAAAAGCATGGGAAAGACAACATACATAGTAAATATGCTGCATATGGCCTGTAAGGCAGGAAGAGTGAAAGTAGGCATGACCGCCAGTTGTTCTTCATGTTTAAAAAATAAATCGGAATTAGTTATATGCGCCACGGACATGAGTAAGAACTCTAAAGATAAAATAGAGAAAACAGCTCGTCTTAGAGGAGTTAAGTTTCTTGTTTATGGAGATAAAGGCCTCTATTCCCAGGTGTTTAAAAGGCAGACAACCGGCATAATTAGTATCGAAGATAAGAATTTTGCATCAGCCTTAATGAAAGTAATAGGTTAAGACTTTTGGAGGTAACTTGAGCGTTAGAGTACATGAGTTAGCGAAAGAATTAAAGATATCTACCGGTGCTTTACAGAAGCATCTAAAAGATCTCGGGATCTTGGTAAAAAGCCACATGAGCTATTTAGAAGAAGAAAATGCAAATAGGGTTCGATCGCTGTTTCAACAAGAAAGAGATCTGAGCAAGCAGCGAGAAGAGCAGCGCAAGAAATATCTTGCCGCCAGGTTGAAAGAGAAACAGGAAGAACGCTCCAGGCAAGTGGCAAAAAAGAGGAAAGAAGAAGCCAAGAAAGAGGAAAAAAGAAAAGCTGAGACCAAAAAAAGTAAACCTACTTCTGTAAAGCCGACTTTCATAGAAAAGCCGATTGAAAAACCGACAGAAGCTCAAGAAATTGAGGCTGCAAAAAAGACAAAAGCTGCTGCGCATGAACAAGATGATCGCCAACAGAGGCAAAAAGAAGATGTAGTCGAGAAAAAGATAGCTGAAGAACCTCAAACTAAGCAAACACCTGAGAAACAGCCCTCAGAAAAGAGCGCAGACAAGAGAAGAGCTAAAAAGACTTCTGTGAAAAAAGAAGTTGATCTTCCGGAACCGCCTCCTATTCCAGTTGCAGAAAAGCCGCTACCAAAGAAGAAAGTTAAAGAGGTCGCTAAGGAGACTACTAAAACTAAAGCTGATGACCCTGAACAAAAGAAGAAGCATCTTCAGGCGAAAATTAAGCATTCCAAAAAGGGCCGGAAAAAGAAAGTGCCAATGTTCCCGGTCGAAGAAGGCGAGATTAAAAAGACTATCAAACAAACAATGACCAAACAAAAGAAAAAGAAATATAAAAAAGATGATAAGCAACATGCTGACCAACAAGAAGCGGCACCTAAAATCGTTATCAGTGAATTCACTTCTGTCAGCGAGTTAGCTAAAATTATGGATGTGCCGGCGACCGAAATTATTATCAAGTTCTTTAAAATGGGTAAGAATACCACTATAAACCAGCGTTTAGACAAAGAATCATTAGAGATGGTTTGTGATGAATTTGATTTTGATGTTACTTTTGAAGAGGAATTCGGCTCTGAGATCATCGAAGTTGAAACAGAAAAGCACAAAGATGCCAAACAGTTGGCCAGGCCACCAATCGTCACTGTTATGGGTCATGTAGATCATGGGAAGACCTCCATTTTGGATTTCATTCGGTCGACCAATGTCGCTGAGGGCGAATCAGGAAAAATAACCCAACACATTGGCGCTTCGCAAGTTGAGCATAACGGCAATAAAATCACATTCCTGGATACGCCCGGTCATGAGGCATTTACCGCTATGAGAGCAAGAGGTGCTCATGTAACTGATATTGCAGTTTTGGTTGTGGCGGCTGATGATAGTGTAAAGCCGCAGACTGTTGAAGCTATAGACCATGCGAAAGCTTCCGGGGTGGAGATAGTTGTGGCTATAAATAAAATTGACCTCCAAACCGCAAACCCCGACAGGGTTATAGCTGATTTAGCAAAACACAATCTTTTCTTAGAAAACTACGGTGGTGATATTTTATGGGCAACATGCTCAGCTACCACAGGCCAAGGAATAGACGACCTTCTGGAAGCAATATTATTAGTATCTGAAATGAAAGAATTGAAGGCTAAAAGAGATGTTCCCGGAACCGGTATTGTCATAGAAGCAAAAAAAGACAGCCAAAAAGGTGTCATAGCAACATTATTGCTAAAAGAAGGGACCTTAGAAAAAAAAGATGCAATTGTTTGTGGTGCGACATACGGTAAAGTTAGGCGAATGGAAGACAACCGGGGAGATATTATTAAGAAACTCTTCCCCTCTGATGTGGCAGTCATATACGGACTTGATGATGTTCCCAAGGGTGGCGATGTACTTAACAAAGTAGAAAATGAAAAAACCGCTCGTCAGATAAGCTTAGAAAGAAAAAATACCCGCTTAGAAAGGGAGAGGTACATCAGCCGTACCAATAGAGATAATTTCTTAATGAGAATCAAAGAAAAACAGATGGCTGATATAAAGCTGATCGTTAAAGGCGATACAGATGGCTCGGTCGAAGCTTTTTGTTATGCAGTGCAAAAACTGTCTAATGAAGAAATAGCGGTAACAATCATTCATAAAGCTGTGGGAGCTATTGTTGAAGCCGATGTTAACTTAGCTATAGCTTCTGATGCAATGATAATCGGTTTTCATGTAAGGGCAGATAATAAAGCAAAAAAACTAGCAGAAGAAAACTATATAGAGATTAAAACTTACCAAATCATATACGAAGGTATTGAAGATATTAAACGAGCCTTAGAAGGTTTAATTGAGCCGGAGTACCGAGATGTTTTCTCAGGCTCAGCAATCGTTAAACAACTTTTTAGGGTTAAAGGAGTTGGTGTCATAGCCGGTTGTGCTGTAGATAAAGGTAAGATACTTAAGGACTCAATTGTCCGAGTATATCGAAACAATGCTACAGTTCATGAGGGAAAGATATCATCGTTAAAACACTTTGCTAATGACGTTGCAGAGGTTAGAGCAGGAACCGAATGTGGTATAGGAATACATAACTATAACGACGTTAAAGAAGGTGATGTTATAGAGACATATATCCAAGAGGAAGTTAAAAGAACCTTGTAGAAGATAGCGGGATAAATCAAATATTCTTTTACTCTGAAAAACGAAACTAATGAATTCATAGCAGCCAGAGGAGCATATTATGAAACCATATAGAATAGAAAGATTAGAGAAAGAACTAATGAGAATAGCCAATAATGCTTTGACTAGCAAGTCAAACGACCCGAGATTAAACCTAGTTACTATCACCGAAGTTAATGTATCGCCGGATATGCAATCTGCCAAGTTTTATTTTTCTGTCCTTGAAGACGATCTCGACGTCGATCAATGGATAGTGATTCTCACTAAGGCCTCAGGGTTCTTCAAGAAAGAGATTGCAGCAGCCAAAATAATGCGCAGGATACCGGACATAAGATTTGCTTTTGATGACACCGGCGAACGTGTGAGGGAAGTTGAAGCTGTTTTGGATAAGATAAAAAGGTAGAGATCAACAGCAACGCACTAGCAATAGATAGAGACATGTCACTCCTCAATTCCCTCATAAATCTCAAAGCAAGTATCATAAAAGCCACAGCCAAAGCTGAATCCATCGCAATAATTACTCATAGAAATCCGGATGGTGATGGCCTCTGTTGTGCTTTAGCTTTGCAGGAACTGATAAACAAAAATCCACATCTAAATCGTGGGGTATTGCGCACAATTGATGTGGTTTTAGAGGAGAAGGCTCCCTCTTTGTTCGACTATGTACAGGCTCAGCAGAGAACCCGGATCTATAATGAACAGATGATCTATCAATTAATTGTCGTCTTAGACTGCCACGCAGTAGAAAGAGTTGGCCGCTGTGCTCCCTTAATTAATACAGCTCATGAAACTATAGTGATTGATCACCATGAAATCACTCAATCCGAAACCATTATAAACTCACCTAATACCTATATCGACACAAGCTATGCCAGTACCGGGGCTATAGCGTTTGCCATGTTTAAGCAGGATATCGAAGGCCTGGATAAACCTGCAAAAGATTATGTGCTTACCAATCTATACGTCACATTGCTGAATGATACTAATATTTTCACTAATAGTAATACCGACAGCAAGGTCTTAAGCATGAGCGCTGAAATGGTTTCGCTGGGAGTAGACCCGAGTAAGACCGTAAAGCAATATATACCCCCAAGAACGCCGGCCTATTACCGATTTCTCGGTCAATGCCTAGCCACGATAAAGACCTATAAAGATGATCAGGTTCTTCTCTTTTACTCAAACAATAAAATGTTGCAAGAAAACGGTCTCGATTCGGATGCTACTACCAAAATGACCGAAAACCTTAAAGGCCTGACCGAAGATGTCCGAGTAGTTATCTATGCCCGTGAAATCGAACATAAGAGGTACAAGCTCAGTCTTCGATCCGAAGAAATAGATGTGAATAAGGTGGCAACAGCTTTAGGTGGAGGAGGCCACAAAAAAGCCTCAGGATGTGAGGTTGAGGGTTCTGTTGACCAGATTAGAGAAAAAGTGTTAGTGCTTATCGACAAACAACTGTAATGGAAAACCAGAACATAAACTATTCCGGGTTTTTTATATTGGATAAGCCGGAAAATTGCTCCAGCTTTGATTTAATTAGAGAGTTAAGAAAAAAGACCAACTACCGTAAATTCGGGCACACAGGGACATTAGACCCTTTTGCCTCGGGATTGGTGGTGCTCTGCTTAAATAAGGCTACAAAGCTGAGTTCTTTAATTATTAATAGCGACAAAGAATACTTGGTCAAAATAAAGCTCGGCTCAAAAACCGATACAGGTGACAGAGACGGACAGATAATTGCAACAAAGCAGGTTCCGCCAATAACTTCCGAATTGATCGAGGAAGCCGTAAGAAATATTCTGCAAATCAGATCACAAGTTCCACCTCAATACTCAGCTAAGAAAATTAGCGGGCAAGCTGCTTATAAATATGCGAGAAACGGTCAAACTGTAAACATACCGGCTAAAGAGATTGAGATCAAAAAGTTTCAAGTGATACTCTGCTCCGATAGCGAAATTGTTTATCGGACTAATGTCAGTAAAGGAACATACATCAGAACACTTTCTGAGTCATTCGCCGAGTTGTTAGGGACAGTGGCCTATACTACAGACCTAAGAAGACTATCGGTAGGAAACCTGAATATTAAAGAAGCTGTTGACCCCAATCAAATAACCACCGATAATTGGAAAGATTACTTGCGACCGATTGACTCGATTGACTGGGAATTTCCCGCTTTATTACTCCAGCGTGAAGAAGCGAAATGCTTTCGCAATGGTTCGCCAATAAAGATAAAAACGGTAAAATATCTAATGAGTGAAATAGATAATGAGCAGAGCTCTTTAGAGCTTAACCTTCCGAAAATTATCGTCTATAAACCTTCTGCTGCCGATGGTGAAAATGATTGCATTGGAGTAGCTACCGTCGAAAATGGTGTCATCTTCCCTAAAAGGGTCCTCTGACTAGTAAGGATATGAACATTTTGCACAGCCAAAAATCAAAAGTCGATTCAGATAATAGAGTCATAACCATGGGAACATTTGACGGTGTTCATGTCGGGCATAAGTATCTACTGCAAAAAGTTATTGAGCGAGCTCAGAAGAATAATGGGAAATCAGTAGTACTAACATATCATAACCATCCCCGGGAGATTCTCCAAAAGATCCATCAACCTTACCTTTTAACGGAAAGAGAATGCAAGGAGCCCCTCATAAAGGATTGCGGCATTGATGAAGTTGTTTGCCTAAAGTTTGACTATCAATTGTCCCTAATAAGTGCAGAGGATTTTTTCGACCGCTTCATATACCAAAAATTTCAACCGAAAGAGATCGTGTTTGGGTATGATTGCCACTTTGGACATTTACGCAAGGGAGATTATCATTTCTTAGAGAAAAATAAATCAAAATACGGTTATAAGCCACTGCTCGTCGACCCGGTAAAAATAGATAGCGAGATCGTCAGCAGCAGAAGAATACGCCAGCTAATAAGATCCGGACAAGTAGAAAAAGGATCCCGGATGTTAGGCCGCAATTATGACCTGCAAGGTGTGGTTGTAGCCGGAAAGAGGATTGGTCGTAATCTAGGTTTCCCCACAATTAATATCCAGACTACCGATCCTATGAAGCTTATTCCTGCCTCAGGTGTTTATCTTTCACAAACATACGTCGATGGGAAAAAATATTACTGCTTGACTAATGTGGGGTATGCCCCAACATTGAAAAATAACACTGAGAGGCAAGTGGAATGCTACTTGCTTAACTTCTCCGGTGATCTTTATGGAAAATTGATAAGGATTGAATATCTTCACAGGATAAGGAATGAGATGAAGTTTCAAAGCAAAGAGGAGTTAGCAAAGGCAATATCAAAAGATAAGGAGTATGCTCTCCGGTATTTGGAGGATATCGGCCCATAATGATAACAGACCTTTAATAGCTGTTAAAAGTTCAAGGTACCGATATTTAAGAGTGCAGTTCAATGAGAAAAACACTGGCTAGAACTACGGATTACATAAACAGTATAAGTTTTAAAGAACTACCCTGGTTTTTCTTTAGTTGCATCTTTCTGGGATGGAACGGGATTCAGATAGTTTTCTCATTGAGCCTTATACTGACGTTTATTGATAGCCGTTCTATGACTAATCTCGTGTTCAATAGTATGCGATACTACTCACGAGTAGTACCAATCTACATCTTTGCTTTGCTAACGTTTTTTGTCATACATCTGTTCCTACATTGCTTATTTGAGGTGTCCCTGTCAGCAAAGATTCAGAAAGCGAAGCTAAAGTTGTCGGAAATCCAAGTTATTGCCATCAATTTTTTCATCCCCACCTTGCTCTTAATCCTAACTATCTTTTTAATTGCCGGCTTAGTATTTTTAGCAATAGTGTTCTCAAACGTTGTTTCTTCGGGCTTCGCCGCCAACCTCGATATCGCTGTAGAATACTCTTTTTATCGTTGGCTCTATATTTCGGTGATTATGTCGTTTCTGGTTACTGTCCTATTGGTGGACAATGTGCTGCCACGCATGACTAAAGAACACTCCTTTAAGATAGCTTTGTGCCGAGCTTATATCTACTTTAGGAATAACCTCTGGCAATTATCAATATTTTATTTGCTTAAGTTAACCTTGATCCTTTTTTCGGTGTTTGTGTTTCAGTCCATATTACGACATTTCTTGCTTCCCGGATTTCTTATGCTTGAAGACAATTTTTCGTTTTCGCTGTTCCTTATGTCAGGAAGGACAATCAATTTCCAGCACATAATCTCTAACATTTTTATGCTTTATGCTATAATATCGGCCGCATTCATTGTCTTTACACCGATAATGGCTTTCCCTTATATGTATCAAAGGTTGCTACTGTATAAATATACCAAAAGATAGTTTAATAGCCGCCCTCACGCTTGCGGCTTAGCTGCTAATAAAAAAGTCCCTATTCGCTCATTATTAAAGGAAATTTAAGATCGTACCTACCCAAACTTATAGGTGACGTGTCTGGTAATAAGAACTGATCGGAAAAGAAGACAACTTTACCTGATGTTCCTTTGATTTCATTAATGCCCGGAGTTAAGCCGGAGAAAAAGAAAAATCCATTACTGTCGGAATATGTGTATGTTTCCCCGTTCAAACTAATTTCGACATTAACTAAGTAATCCCCGGACAAGTCAATAGCATATCCAAAAATAAAGCTATTTTCCAGAGGGGTCGAAGGGGACGAGTGAGTCATTAACGAGCGCCTTAAATGTCGAGTAGATAATTCCTCTAAACCACTAAAAGAAAAAAGTGCTAAACCGGTGAATCTGTTTTCGCGTGTTAAGTTGATCTTCGATCTAACATCCCGGGAGCTGAAAGGCCTTTCAGGTTCACTCCAGGCTCTTAACCCGATGATTATTCGATCTTTATTACTCTGAAATTGAAACAACTCGTTAGCAACCACTTCATCTGTCAGCCCATAGGTCATGGTATATACATAATCCACTATTCCTTCATCCAGCCATTCAGTCCACTTTTGCGAATATCGGTTTTCAGCCCTGTCAAGACAACTCACTACAGCTGCGGATAGAATAAGGTCAGGATCAAGATACTTCAATTCTGCATAACACCTTCTGACGAAACGGGTAATTTGATCTTGCCGCCATACACGATAATTTTCAGCTTGAGGTGAGTTATAGTAGGTCTTCATAGCATGATCAGCGAAGCCGTAACAACTGTCGGGGTATCGGATATAGTCTAAGTGTAATCCGTTAATATCGTAGTTTATGACAATGTCCTTGAAAACGTTGATAAGATGGTCATGTACTTCCGGGATGCCCGGGTCTAAGTAAGCACCTTCGTGACTATCAGGTTCCATTTTATTATCAAAAATGTCTCGCGTTATCCACTCAGGATGGGTATAGTAAATATGATTAGGCGAAATATTATCTAATGTCCTGGGCGTTGCAATAAAAACAGTAGCCCACGCATGAATTTCAAGGGAGGTGTCTTTAGTCTTGTCGATAATATATGCTAAGGGATCAAAACTTTTATCGGGTAGAATATAGCTTATCGGTTCGTGATTGGAGAATGTGTCCAGGTATCTGTTAGGTCGGTAAAGAGCGTCGGCTCTATATCTGGCATGGACAAGTAGCTGGTTAAAGCCATGATCGATTGCATATTCGACTGCATGATCGATTTTCTCGGGCGTGTTAATATCCCATGCCATCAACCATAAAGCTTTTATTTCAGCCTGAATTGGTTGAACGAAGCACAATAGTATCGCTAATGTGTAGAAATACTTTGGTATCCTGTAAACTGTCAAAGACCGATTCATTATCTTGTTTCCTATTGTTTAAAATTGATTTTCAGCCACCGAGAACACCAAATAAAGCACCGAATAATGGCCTTCACGGTGTATTCTCATCCAAGTGGTTCCGGAACGCTGACTTCAGTCGGCTGGTAC
>PWNZ01000115.1 GCA_003564135.1 Candidatus Cloacimonadota bacterium | reverse complement strand
GTTTTCCCAAAGCATCGACAAGCTCTGGTGCTTCCTCTCTCACATACCATTCGTCCCAAGAGTCTTGATAAAAAGCCTGCCAGAAAGTTTTACTTTCCAACATATCATGCTTCATGGTAAGGTAATAGACGCCCAATCTTGTTTCAAGAATTTTGGGCAACACCGTCAACAGCTCATAGATGGTAGATGGAACAGACTCGAAGAACATCTTCCCATCTCGAAAATACTGATTAAGGTTGATTTTTTTGTTGTATACCAAGTTTCCAATGTCCTGCCTAATATCTCTGTCTAATTCTTTTTTCATTCTTTTCCCTCCTTTTGGCTTAATATTTTTCGGTAATTCGGCAAAAAAACAGGTTGATTTTGCCAATATCAAACAAAAACAATTTAAAGTGGCAAATTTTCATCAAAAACCTCTTTAATTTCACCTGTTGATGTTTTTTTGCATCGAAAAGTTAATTGCTCTCCACAGGTGCAATGATAATTCTCAACCTCTGGAAGATAATTAATGTAATATTCCTTACCACATCGTGGGCAATAAGCTTTATATGTCATTTAAACCTCCACCTTAACCGAAAAGGTAGTCTCAGGTACAATCACCTTGGATGGTTTAAAATCGTTGCTCTCAGAATCTTTTTTTTGACCTAACAGTGAAATGTAATCTACTTTTTCAAGAAGGATAAAATCTAAAAGTTCTTTGAATGCTTCTTTTTCATTTTCTGCTGAAAAGTTTTTATCAAAAGAACTTCCATCTTCACAAAAAACTCTAAATCCATATTCATTTGGCTTATTTCTGATGGTTAAGTCGTTATATTCCGTAAATTTGTGGGTAAACATTCCTTGAATAGATTTGCCAAAATTATCTACCAAAATATAAATGGGTGTGGGTCTGTTACTGTCCAAAGCACTAACAATATGGCTTATTTGGTCTGAGCATTCATTAGAACAAATCAAATCCGCTGGCTTCCAATCATTACCGTCTACTTTCCATTCTAAAGGCTTATTCCAATCTATCATCTTAATCCTCCTCATAATAATTTTCTAATGAATAAGAATATAACAATTCATCTGCAACGTCAACACTATCAATATCTCTTAATATATCGGTAACATATCCCTCAACATCATAGCGATAAATCTCATCTTCTCCATCATAGTTTACAAAAGAAAACATTCTTGGCGAAAAAATGCAAACCCATTCTCCATCAAATGACTCATCTTCGGTTTTTATTTCTAATTTTTTGTTAATCCATACCTCAGTTTTACCGTCTTTGAGATTCTTATTGCTCTCCCACTGCTCTCGAAGGGCATCGTAGATACTGCTTACTATTGCATCTCTTTTATTTGCATATATTTTTGATTTAATTTCTGGTGTCATATCATAGCTCTCCTTTCTGACTTGCATCTTCCCAGCAAAATTGATTCACTTCGCAATAAAGTTTACACTTCCAATTAAATTCTTTTTGGCAATCCTGATAAGGTGGTAAGGTTTTGTTATCAAAATGAGATTGAATAAACTCACATCTCTGAATAGCTTCCTCTACCATAGCAGGTTTAATCTCCACAGGAACAGTAACACAAGGAATATAAGATTTAGAAGACCGTGCAAAATAATACAGCTTTGCCCTGACTACTTTAATACCATTTTGTGCCAACCCATGAGCATACACAGCTAATTGTCCTTCATACTCAGGCTTTAAGAGATATTTCATCTCTATTTCATCGGAATCTTTGCGTCTATAAACAGTATTCGTGGTCTTAAAGTCGATTAATTCATATCCCCCTTCACAAGAAATTAAACAATCAGGACATCCTGATAGCTCAAATCTTCCTAATTTAAAATTAATTCTTTTTTCTCGAATGCCTTCAACCTTCCATTGTTCCATAATCGAATGAACCACAGTACCATAAAACATCCAATATCTGGAATCAGGAGTAACATAATAATCAGTATATTGATTTAACAACACTGAACGAGGACAGCTCCAAATCATCGAAGGGCTTAAAAGATTCCTTCGGTCTTTGTTGTTGTCAATCAACCAATCTAAATACGGTCTGGGTCTACATTCTCTTTTACAATTAGAACAATGCTCAAATGTAACATCTCCTTCAGGACAGTGAAAACCTTCAATCATCTAGTCCCTCCAGTGATAAATTCCAAAAAATCAATCCCATAAGACGAATCATCAAAGTGCGGGTCTCCAATAGGAAACCAATCTCTAATATATGCAACCATTTCTTGTTCAGTCATTGCCCACCTCCTGTAAAAATGCAGTCATTATAAGCCATATAAGAAAAAGCAATGGAAGATATAATCCCATCGTTTCTTGGTATGCTTTTGAAATCATAAAGTACATAGCACCCATCCCTATAATCCAAAGCACAGTAATTAATCCATAGAAAAAGTCTCTCATTATATTCCATCCTTAATTTTTGAAAAATTCTTTAATAACATAAAGTGTAATAGGAAAAACAACAAAGATAGACCAAGCAAAATATGCAAGCTGAAAACCAAGCGCTTCATCTGCCAATAAGCCAGAAGTAAAACCATATAAACACATAAAGCTAAAGAAAATAAAGATTGAAGCAAAAATAGAATTCCCAACATTACCCACAGTTCACCTCCATTAATGATTTTAAAATATCGTAGCCTTTTTTACCGAGTTTCTTCTCAAGAACTTCGTTAGCTTTATACCATGGCAGTTCTTGATGTTTTATGCCGTGGTCTAAAAGAAATCGATTGAAGTCAAAATACATATATTTCTCGAGGTCAACTCCAAATTCTTTTTTAAATTCTTCTTTCATTTTTTCATCTCCTTTTCATTGTATTATGATTCCCTTATAAGCTCATTATACCATGTTTTTTTATTTGTCAATAGTTATGACTACCTTTTCTCTAACATAATCATTTCCAAGGGGTGTTAATTTTCTGCCTTTGTTGGTAATTT
>PWNZ01000043.1 GCA_003564135.1 Candidatus Cloacimonadota bacterium | reverse complement strand
TCTATCTGCAATACTGCGACTTTCGCCCAATTTAGGAATATTTGTTCGGCCGGGACGCAGATTTTCAACTGTATGAACTTCAATACCGGTTTCCCTACCTGCTAAGCGAAGGCCAATATCAAAAGCCAGCTCTCTAATACTGATAATTCTATTGTATTCTTTCGATCGTGTTTGTTCAGACACCTTATGTTCTAAAAATATCTCTCTAAGTCTGACGAGATTTACTGTCTTGGTGTCAATCTGATAAATGACCCATCCGTCACTAGTTCTCAAAGGTCTGGTAAACTCTCCTTCCTGCATATCTCGAACGGTATTACGAACATTCGCCGGGAGTTCATTATATTCTATAAAGGATAGCTGCCCGCCATGTTCTGCCGTTGAGCCGTCGGATATATTCTCTGCCATTAATCTGAAGTCAAACCCCTGGTTCAGCTCGGTATGAACAGAATCAGCTACAGCTTTTGTTCTTAGTGAATCAGACGAGCTGGGCTTAAGTTTTACGATCAAATAATCCAATGAAGCAAAAGGTTCTAAGGCGTATTCTGTTCTGTTATTATCATAATAACTTTTAATTTCTGTATTACTTACTCTGACATCTTGATATATGTCGGGTGAAAAGTATATAACAGAAGCTTCCACTGCGGCATTTTCGACATAGAACTCCTGTTGCAATCGACTTCGGGAAAACTCATGTTGCGAGAGTAGATGCTCTTCAAGCAGCAATTTTGGCAGTTCAAGATCGTAATAGTACTGTATAAGCCAGTTTAAATCAACCGGCTTATTTTCCTCTAACGATGTATGATATTTGTCGAGATCAAAAGTCTCATCTTCAGTTTGAAAATTTCTTGATTTTTTAATGACATCGGGGATATTATCTTCAACCATCAAATGATCAACAACGTCTTGGTATGTTGCTGAGATACCATGTTCATCTAATTGCTGAGTGAAGACAACACCTTCAATGATATTGTTCCAGGCTTTATCCATAAGCTGTTGCAGGGCTTCACGGTCAGGAGCAAATCCTGTTTCCAGCATATATCTTTCAAATTGCTGTCGTACCGCTATGTTATATTCCTGAATAGTTACAGGTCGGCCATTGATGCTTCCTACGTAGTTAGTAGGAGTTCTGGCGCATGAAGTGATGCTAAGTATGATTATTGCTAAGATGACAGCTGTGAATGTTGTTCGATTTGTTTTCATTATGTACCTCGTATCTTATGAATTGGAGGGCGGTGTTTTTGTCAAATGATTCTCTTCTCGATCGAGCAATTCCTTTTACCTTCTGCCCCGCCAAAGTCGTCTGCTGCTTGCATATTATTAATTAAGCTTGCCCAATCGAGCAGGCAGCCTTAATGCTTATACGAAGATAATGATGATATGTATCAGATCATTTTGTTTGACAGAATAGTACAGTAATTGCCCGATACGGGAAATTCTGTTTAAAGGTATAATAATATGCATAACAAGACACCTGATGATAAAAAGCTTTCGGGCCTGATGGGTGAAATGGTTGCTGCAACCTATCTCGAGAATAGAGGATACAAAATCCTGGAGAAGAACTACACCTCCGGATATGGTGAAATCGATCTGATAGTTATGCAAGATTATGATTTAGTGTTTGTCGAGGTTAAACTAAGACGAGAGGGCTTGTCCGCTGCTTATTCGAGCATCTCGGCTAATAAAAAGAAAAAATTAATCAGAACCGCTCTCTGCTTTCTGCAACAAAACCCGCTATATGATAAATGTCTGTGCAGGTTTGATGTGATAGCTGTTGTCCAATGTAGTCATACTGAAAATTTCCATATTAACCACCTCGAAAATGCCTTCAGTACCGATGAAGTTGACTATCAGCTATGGAGAGACTAAAGCTCACACAGAAAGAACTATTGCCTCAGCTCTATGATTAATATGATCTGACTATAGGCCGTTTCAGGGTAAACTGCTTGACTGAAACAGCAACAGCAAATTATTGGAAAAAAATCATTACTACAGGAGTTGTACAATATGGCAAACTTTAATGCACCTGAAAGCATTGCCGAAACTGTTATCGAAAAGGTCGGGATCAAGAAATGTCAACTAGGTGTTGGGCAAGTTATAGTTTTGGGTATTTTAGCCGGAGCTTTCGTCGCCTTCGGAGCTCAATTAGCTACAAGGGTCCAAACTGGTGTCGAGCCTTTCGGTCTCAAAGTGTTTCTTAGCGGAGCTGTTTTTTCTGTTGGTCTGATGCTGGTTGTTTTAGCCGGAGCTGAGTTATTCACGGGTAATAATTTGATGATGATGTCTGTCTGGGCAGGGGAAAAGAAGTTTTCTACTATGCTTAAATACTGGGGGATAGTCTATTTCTCCAATTTAGCCGGATCATTACTGATTGTCTTTTTTATGGCAGCTTCCAACCTGTTCGACAACCCCGATGTATTAGCCACAGCGGTAGGTATCGCCGAATACAAAGCTGAAGAGCTCACTTTCACCGCTATCTTTTTCCGAGGTATTCTCTGTAACTGGCTAGTCTGTTTAGCAGTTTGGTTAGCACTAGCTGCTCAGGATGTTTCCGGGAAAATACTCGGTATATTTTTTCCTATTATGGCCTTCGTAGCATCCGGCTTTGAACACAGCATAGCCAATATGTACTTTATACCGATAGGAATGGTATTGAGTCCGGAGACTGTCTCTATAGGTGGTTTTATCAATAACTTGGTGTCGTCAACACTGGGCAATATTGTCGGTGGTGCCGGTTTTGTAGCCACAGTCTATTACTATACTTTCCGTAAATGTAATTGCCCGGCCCCCCGGAAGTAACATTATGCTTTCAATTGAGGCAGATCACCTAAAACACCGGATCTGCCTCAGTTTATCGGATGCGAACAATAGTTTAAATTTTAGCCGAGATGCTTCAAATAAGGACTGCACAATGACTAAATTTCCAATTACCGGAGCGATCCTTGCCGGAGGGAAAAACAGCAGACTGGACCGCGAAAAATCTCTGATTTCGGTTGGCAATCGTTATTTGCTAGGCTATACCTTAGATAAATTAGATAGCTGTTTTGAAGAAGTCATAATAATCACCGCTAAAGATACTATTAGATCTCTATTTCCGCACAGAATGATTTATCCCGATATCCTGCCGATAGCTTCAGCGTTAAGCGGTATCCATTCGGCACTGGTTAATGCTAAAAACCAATCTGTATTAATAGTTGCCTGTGACATGCCGAAACTTAATGTTAAACTGATAAATAAGATGGTCGCCAACTACCAAAGCTACAAAAAAATCGATATCTTAGTACCTGGACACAGCCAAGGTATGGAACCCTTGCATTCAATATATAACAAACGGGTTGTCGAAACCATTGAAAAACAGGCCTGTGAAGGCAATCTCAAGATTAGTGATATATTCAGACAATGTACCACTAAGATATTTAGTGTGCCTGATTCTTTTATTGCCAATTTTTTTAATATTAATTCATCTGATGATCTTACAGCCTGGCAAAATAAGGCAACTAATCAAGGCTTATCTAAATAACTTCTTATACTCATTTAAACCCGAATAAAGGTTGAACCGGGTCCCTCGAGCAAAGCCTATTAAGTAAATATTTCGCAGGTTCGCTCTTGAAACAGCCTTTGATGTGGGAGCAGAGCGCGATATGATAACGGGTATATTCAGCCTGCATATTTTGTTGATGATTTCAAAGGAAACTCTGCCGGTAGTTAAGATTGTGCACTTTGAAAGATCTCTTCCTCGGATCAAGCTGTCGCCAATAACCTTATCTACGGCATTGTGTCTGCCGATATCCACAGCATAGGATAATATTACTGCTCTTTCGTTGTCAACTATTGCTGCTCCGTGCACACCACCTGTACTGATAAAGAGATGGGACTTTTGCTGGAAATCTTTCATTAAGGCCGCTATAGTTCCGGGTTCAAATGGGAAAAGGGCATAGCTGTCAGAGGTTATACTATTATCATCGTCTGCCAAAGCAAAGCTGTCGCTTTTGCTAACACCTCCACCACATCCGGACACCTGTGTCCTATTACTCAGAAAATCTTCGATCTGCTTGCTACAGATATCAACCGTTAGCTTGGCTATGTTATTCGATAGTGTTACTTGCAAGATCTGTTTTGTGCCGGAAAGTAAGCCTTCACTAAATAGGTATCCAACTGCTAACTCATAAAGATTTTCAGATAGGCAAGCGAGGGTGACAACCTTATGTTCGTTGATAACAATAGAAACCTCGCTCTCCCGGACAACTACGTCAGTCTGGTATTGATAGAGCTTGTTGTCTTGTCTGATTATTTCAGTTAATTTCCTGATATCGTCCATAAGACTCCCTAATTGATTGTTAAAGATAATTTAGGCTATTCAGTTCTGAAATCAACCTGTTTCTAAAATTGTCAAGACACTCTTCATTTCTCTACCTTCCAGGCACAAATGACCAAGCACAAAAGCCTCTGCCTTTGTCTCTTATTCCAGCCCTAAAAAAAAGAGACTGATTTTTTTATTTCAGGTCAAACATTGAATAGTTAAGGCTAAACATTGAATAAGTGAAGTTCAATATTGAATAATTTAATAAAGTGCTTGACATAATTTAGGGGTATAGTTTTTATGTGATCGAAATTTGCAGGCGAAAAAAATCGTCGAAGATCGGTAAATCGATCGAAGGAGAAAGACCATGAGCAAGAGACTAAAGAAATGTCCGGTTTGTAACCTGGACTTAGAAATTAAAGAGTATTACTGCCGTGATTGCGATGTCACCATAAGAGGCAGTTTCAGTCAGGGTGATCTGTCTGCGTTGAGTTTGGCACAGCAGGAGTTCGTGAAAGTATTCCTCATGGCTCAGGGAAGTATCAAAGAAGTTGAAAAGAGATTAAAGATTTCTTATCCAACTGTGAAGAGTCGTTTATCGGAAATCACTGATGTAATCGGAGAACGTGATCAAGAACATGCAGACATGACCGACATATTAAGCAACATCGAAGGTGGCGAACTCACAGTAGAACAAGCAATTGAGCATATTAAAAAGTTCAAAGGAGAAGCAGATGACAACCTTTAATAAAGAAAAGGAGATGACAACCCTTAAGAAAGAAATACAAGTACAAGAAGGACTCAGCTTAGATACCGAGCTGAACAGAGTTCGTCTCGCGGTCACGGGAAGTAATCAACCAGGTCAAGTGACTATCGAATTGGACTCAGAAGACGACAAAGAACTCGATAAAATATTAAACATAGACTATGACCGGAAAGAGAATAAACTTACCCTCAGAGAATTAGAAGATCCCGATACTGCGAAAACTTCTAAGTTCTTCTTAAAAGTATTCACAGGCAAATTCACCGATGTCCGAAGCATTTCAAAAAATGCAGCAGCTTCAATATCCGACATAGAAGGTAATATCATCTTGAAAAGTATCAACGGATCAATTGTCAGCGAAAATTGCCAAGGAGATATAAGTCTTGAGAGTAAAAACGGCCGTATCAATGTCCGGAAAACCGGGGGATCGGTTGTTTTAGTTACAAAAAACGGCTCGATCGAAGTCGTCGATGGGCATGGAACACAGAAGATTGCTACAGGTAACGGATCGGTTAAATGTACCAGATGCCTTCATGAAAAGAGTGTTGTAAATGTAAAAAACGGCTGCATTTACTACGAAGTGCCTAAGATCGAGAAAGGATCCTTCACTATTAATTCAAAGAACGGGGCCATACGCATGATAGTTCCACCCGAACTGCCCTATAATGTGTCAGCTTATAACTTAAATGGAAGATTTAATTTCGGCCTGCCGGGAGACTATGAGACCGGTAAAGAGGATGGGAGTAAATATATTAAAGCTTTCAAAGGATCAGGAAAAGTAGTCATCTTAATTCATAACAAGAATGGCTCAATAAGCTTCGTTTCAAACAAAGGAGAAATCATGAAAAATAAAAAAAAGAACAAAATGTTTAGCTTCGATATGAAGTTTGACCCTACAGGGTCTCAGGAATGGACAAAAACACTAAAAAGCAACATCAAGGACACAGTTATGAATAATCTCAAGCAAGCAGGTATCATGGACGATCCCGATGAGAAAGCGTGTCAGCATGAGGATAATGATAAGAAAAAAGAACAAAAGATGGCTTCAACCGATAATACTAGTCCCAAAATGAGAGTTTTACAGATGCTGGAAGAAGGGATTATCTCCAAGGATGATGCCGAAAAACTCATCAATGCAATTAAAAGGGGGTAAATGATGGAAGAAAAAAGAAGAATAATCGAAATGCTCGCAGAAAAAAAAATAAGTGTCGATCAAACTGCGAAGCTGTTAGAAGCGGTTGATAGCAAGAAAATGGAAACTGCCAAGAAAAGAAAGTTTCTGAAAATTATGGTTTCACAAGATAATAAACCGAAACCTATCGTTAACGTAACTATACCGATCATGCTGATCAAACTCGGGTTGAAATTCATACCGAAAGATCAAATGATCAATGCAAACTTGAACAATACAAATTTCGATTTTTCTTCCATTGATTGGGATGAAATTCTCAAATTGGCCTCCCAGGAAGAGATAGGCGATATTTTTAACGCAGAAATAGAAGAAGATGAAGGTGTGATCACCAAAGTGAGGATATATGTCGAATAAGGAAACAATAAAAAAAATCAAAAGAAATGGCGTGATGCAGATGTTCAATCAATCTAAGTCAGTGACTGTGATTGACGGCGTTCCCCATTTCAGGGTTTTTCCTGTCAGAACAAACAGATAACCCATAATATTATAGCTAGCAGAAAACATATTAGAGTCTCGTCACCCCGTGTCGGATATCCATACTGACACGGGGTGTTTTATCCCAAATAATGCAGTAGATTACCGGAGCGCTGACCTCAGTCGGCTGGCTAGCTGGATTTATCCGGCAACTTTCTACCAAAGAAACACGAACTGAGTTTACTAGCTCGACGAAATAAATATTATTGATAAGGTACTAAACCCTTCTTTGCTCTCAACTCTCAACCCTTATTCATTGTTCACTATTCACTCTTCACCATTCACTCTTCACCATTCACTCTTCATCATTCATCATTCATCATTCATTGTTCCCCGTTCACTATTCACCCTTCACTCTTCACTCTTCACTCTTCACCATTCATTGTTCACCCTAAACTCTTCTTCATTCGTGTTCTGTTATTTGTGTTAATTTGTGGTTAGTCATTTTGGTTCCGGCTCGTCCGGCTTAGGTAATAGGCATTATCCCCTTATTATCCTTGTTGATGAGGAAGATAGAAATATTAGCCATCAAGAAATGTCCGAAAAACTCAGAGATGAGATCGAAAAAGCCTTAGAAAGACTGAATTTCACAGAACAGGATTCGAGGATAGGGGTTGCCGATAGGATGCTAGAAAACTGGATAATTGTCGATTGGGATTCTTTTGACGATAATCATGCTTATAAGCCACAACATACTGACGGCTGCAATGGTAAGTCACTCATTAAGAAGGTAAGAGGAGGATATCACGAAACTACTGACGGCGTTAAATACTTCCTTGCTGCTAATCTGGATATTATCTATCAAAACTCCCCAATTTGCAGGTGCTTTATAGACCAACTCAGAGACCTTGACTGTGACTATCTGAAGTTTGATAAAGATGGCTGTGGTGAAGATGATATGTCTCGCTAACATTACCACGGCTGATAAGAATTACACCCAAGAGAATGAAATAACTATCTGCTGAAGCCGGTGTACCAACAGACCTGACCTCTGAACCCATTGATAGCCAACGCTTTGTTAATGTTGGATGTTGATTTAGTGGTCAGCTCATTAGCGTTTTCAGAAGTCAACTGCATTATTCAGGTTAAATATTACTGGAGACCTGTAAAAAAAAGCTTGACAAGATATGTGCGCCTGTATATGTTCCTAATATTGCAGGTAAACTGTAATAAGGGAGATGAGTTATGATAATTACCTTCAGCGTAGAGAATTTTCGTTCCATTCGTGATAAGGTTTGTCTTGATTTGCGGGCTACAACCGATAAGACCTTGTCTGATTACTATGTTTTGGAAATCCCCAAGCCAAAGATCAGTGTCCTGAAAATGGCTATGCTTTACGGTGCAAACGCAACTGGGAAAACAAATATTCTTTTAGCTTTAGATTGGCTGCAAAGTTTCGTATTAAAAAAAGAGGCAAACAAAGAAGAACCGATTAATATTGAGCCTTTTGCTCTTGATGAGGATAAACCGTCAAAGTTTGAGGTTCAATTCTATCATAACAGCATTGTGTATCATTATCAGCTCGAGTTAGACCGTAAGGCACTGTTGTTTGAAAAACTGACACACTATCCAAAAGGCAGGGAAGCCCTTGTTTTTGAGAGAAGACTAAAAAATGTTGCTAATGATTACGATTATTCTTACTCTTGGACAGGAGCGGAATTGTCCTCGGAACAAAGGAAAAATCTGGAACTGGCAGTCCAGAATCAGGCAATACTCTCCAAGATAACCAGTATAAAATACTCCGGGCCTATTCAATATGCCCGAGATTGGTTCAGAGAAACACTCGATCCAATAGTTAAGCCAAAATCCGAGTTAGTAATGTACAATTTTAACAGCTATTTAAAAAAAGACGAGGACTGCAAAAACTTGAGATTCTTCTTAGACCAGCTTAAGAAAGCCGATTTTATGATCAATGAGCTGAATGTTAAAGAGGAAGAAATTCCCGTATCTACATTGCCGGCAGAGCTAAGAGAACTGATTCTCAAAGGCCGGAAGAAAATTGATGGAAAAGAATCAGATACCATAAAAGGGATTCAATTTTTACTCACTCACGGGAAGGAGTCAGACTCTTTTCAACTTGAATTAGGCGAAGAATCAGCCGGAACAATAAGATACTTTGAATTTATAGGGATTATGTGTGAATTGATCCGCAAGAACCGCATAGTTCCTATAGACGAGATAGAAAGCTCTTTACATATAGAACTGCAGCTTCATTATATTGAATTATTCCTTCGTAATGCGCAGCGAGGTCAATTAATCTTCACTTCGCATAATACGGCACTTCTGAATGAGCGAGACCTTCTGAGAAGGGATGCTGTCTGGATAACCGATCGTAATCCGGACGGAAGTACGAAACTGACATCCGTGGCAGATTTTTCACTCCGTAAAGAACATGCCATTGATAAGTTCTACAGAAGAGGGCTGCTCGGCGGGGTACCTAATCTGGGCACTACATATCTGGAGGATGAGGATGAAGGGTAAAAAATCGAGTAATAATGTCCCCTTACGGCAGGATATATTAATATACTGTGATGGCAAAGGATACACGGAGCTTGACTATTTTGCTGCAATGAAGCAGGATAGGTATAGAAATACCCCTATTAAAGTAAATCCGAGATTTCCTATTAAGCAAGGTTACGAAAAAGTTATCGAGGAAGTCAAAGAAGTTCTAAAAGAGAGTCAGGAGCCGCCATCAAAATATATTTTTATTGTCATAGATGTTGACGATATTCATAATAAAGGCCGGCTTAAAGACTATAAAGAACGTAAAAAAGACCTGCTTAGAAAAGCCGGCAGAAGGCAGGTTATCTTTATAGAATCACATCCTTGTTTTGAGTTATGGTTTCTGCTTCATTACGAGTTCACTGATAAGCCTTATATGTGCTGTGACGAGCTAATCAAAGATTTAAGAAGGTATCTGGAAGGGTACAGTAAGAAGGAAAAATATAGAAAAGAGCTTTATGCTATAACAAAGCAGTCTATTTCCGAGGCTATAAAACATGCAAAAAGAATACGGAAAAAAAAGAGAGTTTCAGGCGAAGCATTCTCTTATACGGATGTTTACAGGCTAATTGACAAATTAGACAGTGCGTAGTTTGCAATTTATAGATTAGAATTTATAATGTATAATGTAAAATTTAGAATGTAGAATTAAGTAAACAGGTTGTCTCCGATTTGCAGAAGGCAAGCGAGCAAAGCCGGTGCCCTGTTTACATTAATCCCTAATTTATTTTTCACCAAGAACTAAGAACCATCCTCCGCTCTTCGCTGTAGATGGCAATTTAAAGTGCACCGCAACTATTCATTATTCATTGTTCATCATTCATTGTTCCCTCTTCACTATTCATCATTCCCTCTCAACTCTAAACTCTAAACTCTCAACTCTCAACTCTTCTTCGCTCTACGCCCTCAACTCTAAACTCTTATTCATTGTTCACTCTTCACTCTTCACTCTTCACTTTTCACTTTCAACTCTCAACTCTAAACCCTTCATTGCTCTTATCCGCTCTCCAGCGAGATTCATCAGAAATACCCTTAATGTTTCATTGATAAAAGTAGTAATCGGCATCAGCCGCTTACTACTCAAAACAGTGATGATTCACTACTGTCTCAATGTTTTTATATCTGCCTATCTGATTGACAGTCAATTAGTTACAGCCATCAAAATCCTGTTATCACTCCCTGAAAACCATATTTTTGTTGACACATATAGATGCAACCGGTTTTTAGCAGTAAAAGGAACTGAGGGACAGGTTTAGAAAATGGAACTCTGATGACCTGATTTACCTGATAAGCTCTGATAGAAGAGTAGAGGGCCTTCGGCAATGAAAAATTGAGCTAAGGGCGGAGAAGGGTTGAGGGTTTAGAGTTTATATTGAAATTGGTGTAATTAGTGTATCATATTCGTGTTAATTCGTGATCTATACTTTCAATCTGCGAAATCTGCGCGAGAATTAGTTTAACAGGAGGGGAAGATGCCTAAGAAAAAGATGACTACCGACGAAAAGTTAGACAAAAAGAATTTCGAAGTTATGAAGATGACTGACGGGATGTTTGCCGTCCAGCCGGCGATACCGCTCTCGCTGTATTCGGGGCTGTCGGAATCGTTATGGAATTATCTCGGAATGCCCAGAGATTTCCAGCGTAACAAGCAGCGGGCGCACTCTATCCGGGGGCGGATGGGCTGGTTTGTCTGCCAGATGTCGCACGGCAGCCAGCAGATAAAGCTATACGAACCCTGGAAATACAAGACCGAAGTAAACACGCCGCTGCGCATCAGAGCCAGAACAATTATGCAGGTAGCCTCGCAGGAACCGCTCGAGAAACGGAAAGATAAGGTCAGAGAGCTGTACCGCAGCTATCCCTATCATCTGCTGAAAGCCAAGCCGGTCAATCTGAGGCTCAAGAATTTTTATTTCGAGAAAGATGTGATTGACGGCAGTACGCTCAAGGTTTACCGTGCTGTCGACCCCGATAATCCCGACCCGCAGACCGACCCGCTCTACGGTAGTAAAGATTTCAAGAAAACAAAGACCGTTAAATTCGAGTATGACGGGCAGGATGAAGAATATTATTACGCCGTCAATACCCGCAGCGGCGAAATATCTAATCTGCTAAAATTCATCTGGCAGGAGGAGATAGAGTTTAATCCGCAAGGCACTGCCAAACCGAATAAATGGGCTGTAGCAGCGGAAATAGTGAACAGCGGCGATGAGGATATCAAGCTCGACCAACTGGACAGGATACTCTACAGTGAAAAAGAAGAGGAAGCTCTGCAAGGCGCCGACATAAAGAGCGGCTCTGTTAGAAGCGGCAGTAAAGGGCCTGCGCCACCGGCCAAAACAGCAAAACGAAAACAGAGGAAAGCGCTCTTCTGGAATGAAATCAGACGGATGCAGAGCAAATACGAACTGCTTAAAGAGACGGGATTTCTCGACAAGAAAAACCACTATAAAACCTGATGTAAGATGTATGATGTATGATGTATGATGTATGATGTA
>PWNZ01000163.1 GCA_003564135.1 Candidatus Cloacimonadota bacterium | reverse complement strand
TACTCTTTCTAGTCATACCGTAGTTATTAAGGGTAACCATTGGGTTGCCCTATAGTCGGCCTCTTCTTATTGTATAGCAAGTCAGAGGTGATTCAGGGCGAAAATCTTGAAAAAATGTTCAAGTTATGATGTCTAATTAAGTGGGTTTATTAGATTAGTGGATTGGGGAGTGAACGGTGTCTCCTGCAATAATCTGCTGTAAAAATGCTAAAAATATTGACAGATTAACGCTGTTTTATGATTAAAAAAACAATAAGATAACAACCTTTCAAGTCAGAGGATTTAGGATGAAAAAATATTGGTCGAGATTATTATTTATACTGCTGATTTTTTCAGTCGGATTATCTCTCAGCGCCGAGTTAAACCGTCTCAGCCCAACTTGAGCAAAAAAATCGCTAAACCATTGATGGTCAGTCATTTTGATTTTTTTTAGGCACTACAAATGAAGTTTATAGCGTACATGGTTTTTACAAGCCTTGATATTAAGCAGTTTAAATAGTTCTTTAACTTCCGACTCAGGGATGGCATTTTGTCTCATGTGATGCCTATGTCCTTGAACATCAGTTATAAAAACGGATGATCTCATATGCGTAAGAAGGATTGATTTGATGCTTGTCCATGACTTATTGTACCCTTTTTTATTGAGAGTGTAGGTGACACTTTTCAATATAGAGTAAGCCAATACAGAAACAAACAAATGAGACTCAATGCGGTCATCTCTTTGGTGGTGAACAGGACGGGTTCCGAGTTCTGATTTTAGTGTTCTAAATGCACTTTCGACCTCGGTCAATTTCGTGTAAAAGTCCCAAATCTGTTTAGCGCTAAGATTGACGACGTCTGTTACTATCACATAGCAGCCCGGCAGTTCGGATTTAGTCGGATTTTTACCGGTAGGTGCTAATTCTATTTGTTTTACCTTTTGTAAATCGGATACTTCCTTGTTCATTCGAAACGTGTATTGATCGGCTGTAGAGCCGTATTTCTGTTTTAGTCTGCCGATACGAACCAATATTTTCTCTACATCTTTGATATTGCCCTTCTGATTGGAAATAATTAGCCGGTGAGCCTCCTCAAGAAAACGCTTTTCACGCTTACTCATGATTTCCTGTTCTTTATGTGCTTTACCGGTACTGTAAACCAATACTTTTACAGTATCTGCCTGACTCTGTTTCTTCAGATGGACATAGTTATTGCCCGACACGGGATGACTTTCAAAATCACTCAAATCGCTGAATTGGGATGCGAAATCCTTCACTTCGTTACGCCGTTCTACTACGAAATAGGAATAACCGTGCTCTTTAAGATACTCAATATTCTCCTTGGTAGCTATGCCCCGATCCATAACTATCGAAGGCTCGGCCATCATATCGAACAAATCATCATAGCTACCGTAAATCTCAAACAGTATCTCTTTTAGAGTTTCGGGCTCTGACTGATTGCCCTTGTAAATCCTGCTCAATACCGGAAACCCATCCTGATCTACTACTAAAGCTAAAGTAACAAGTGGACAATCATCCCTTTTCTGTTTGCTCTTGTACCTTTTACATAGCTTACTGTTAACTTTATTACTTTCAAAATAAGTATTAGTCAGATCATACAAATATATTTTGTCGACCAACGAATTCAGCTTCTTAAGGTTTTGGCGGAGTAAACGTTCAATCGTTTGTTTGTTATCAAGAAGTTTATCGCCGATACGGTACAATGAATCCTTACTGACCTTGTCTTTTACCGCTTGAAATTCTTCAGACAGAGAGCTATGCTTGTTATACCACCTTGATATATGACATTCACTGCCGGGCGATATTAAACGACCAAGAACCGCTATTTTAGACAACTCAATCTCTTTCTGTGTAAAAGAACACTTCTTTAACACATTGTCCAGCTTCAGCGATTTCCAAAACTTAAGAGCAACTAATTCCACCCCTATAGAGCGGTGATAACCGATATCCATACAGCTTTTGGTGAATGTAATGCCGTCTTCGGGATAACTCGGATCCTCTGCTGTGTTTTGATCTTTCTTTGACAGTAAGTACTTCAGATATATTTCTTCGGTTAACCGCTCAATCTTCTCTGAAAACTTAAGGTCTGTCGCAAAACCTTTCGCTTTTTTATCAACCAACTTACTGATTATTTTCCTCTCCAGATCTGTAATATCAAGTGTACCCAGATGCACTAATATTATTACACGAGGACCTTTGTTAGTCCTGGCAGTCTCCACCAACTGGTGATATACGTACCGTTTACCGGTACTTTTGTTTCTCATCGTTTTCTTTCTAACATACATAAGAGCGAGTGAATCCAACAGGCATAAACTGTCAAGCAATATTGGTGCATTTTTTGGTACACAAATCAACTTTTCAGACATTAATGTATTGATAGTCAATCATTTTATGCCCAAAAATGCCAAAATCACGAAAAATTTTGCTCAAGTTGGGTTAACGAAGTTTAACGACTTTAACAGCCAGGTGATTTCCGCAGGGGCATAATATCTTTCATTGCAGTGTAACTCCTTTTTGTTACCGTCATCATCTTCAAAAACTGTGCTGTCATACTCTCTGAAAGTCATCAAATCGAACCGAGTATTCTTACTGAGAGCGTTCCCTTCCCGATGAGTATCTTGGAAAAACTTCTCCGTTGAATGAAACAAGGGGAACAGGGCATTCAGCGTAGTAAAGATAAACTTTCCTCCTGTTTTCAAAGCTTTTCCGGCATTCTGCAGTATCTGATAATTCATTTCGTCAGTTTCCATTAAGGGGAAGGCACCTTCACAAATCATAATCACTAAATCAAACTCATTGCGGAATGTGAGGCTGCGGGCATCCTCAACCCTAAAATCAATTTTCAGATTCCGTTCTGCCGCTTTATCCTGCGCGCGGGCTATCTGGGACTGTGAAAGATCTATACCGGTGACATTATATCCTCTGGCAGCCAATTCGATAGAGTGTCTGCCTGTGCCGCAGCCGATGTC
>PWNZ01000062.1 GCA_003564135.1 Candidatus Cloacimonadota bacterium | reverse complement strand
ATGAAAAATGGTGATTACACCTCAACTAACAAGATGATTATGATGAAATAGTATCATATGACTATTTAAACAGATAAGCCGGTCACGGCTTATGGACTAAATCCACTAGCGGGCAGGAGAGATCTTGCCCGCTAGTTTTTTGATAATACTGATTGTTCCCGGCTATTAGCTACTTGACAAAAAGAGGCTGAAAAATAGCTCTGGAAAAGAAGATATCAATCATAGGTATTAGGAGTATATGCAGCATATAGATACAGTAATATTCGACCTGGACGGAACTTTAATAGATTCAATGGGATATTGGCTTAGCGTTGACCAAGAGTATTTATCCCGTCGAAATATCAAACGGCCTTCTGACCTGATCCTCGACCATAAGTCAGGAAACAGTTTCCTGGAAATGGCCGAATACTTCAAAAAGCGGTTTTCACTGCCCGATACAACAGAGGAAATAACCAATGAATGGATAGAAATTGTCGGCGCACATTACCAAACTGATATCAAAACCAAACCGGGTGCTCAAGAACTGCTCGATTACCTGAAAAGTAACTATTTCAAAATAGGCTTAGGCACCAGTAACTCGATAGAACTCGCAAAAACCGTACTCAAAGCCAACAGCATCCTGGATTATTTTCAAACAATCGTCACCGGTTGCCGGAAAATTAAGGGTAAACCATACCCCGATATCTTCCTGCAAGCCGCCAAAAACATCGGTTCTGAGCCGGATAGCTGCATAGTAATAGAAGATACCTTAGTCGGCGTGAAAGCGGCTAAAAATGCCGGTATGCTCGCTATAGCAATTGAAGATAAATATGCCACCGAAGACAGAGAAGAAATCAAACAGTTCTCTGATTTCTACGCTCTTGATTTTTATGAAGCCAAAGACTATATAATTAAAGAAATAATCATTAAGCAGACTCAATAATTAACTTTTTTTTATCTTATAACATCCACCGTGCCATTAAAATCGATTACCGGAGGTAGTAAAGAGTGAGCAGTGTTTTACTGCGTAGTCGGCTTTCAGAGGTTGCGTAGCAAGATAGAGGTATGTCTGAGGTTAATATTGAAGCTGTGTCTATAGATGTATTGTGGAAGGTCTATAGAGTAGCTGAATAAATGATAATGACTTTTTCTGAGCCTTTTACTAGATCATAGCCATCAGAGTTCTATAGCGCTGTTCTTACCCTCTTTTCCGAGAGGTCTCTTCTGATGCTTTACTCCGTCAATCCAAGAAAAAACTGGACATATTTGACGGTCGGGAAAACTTTAAAATCGATAGAATGAAATAGCTTGATAATCTACTGGAGGAAATAATGATGCCTAAAAAGTTTGATATAGTTTTCTTAGGGCTGGTTATCGGTTTGTTAATGTTTACAGCCGTTAGTCTTAATGCTTGGGAAAGTTTAGACGACAACCTGAAGGAGCAGATGTCCATCGTTGATGATGAGCAGATGTTACCGGTATATGTTGTAATGAAAGAGCAATACCCGCCGATGGAGCTGTATGAAGAGGTTCGAGACCTAAGCAGGTCTCAACGTCGTGAAACAACAATTGAGAGACTGAAAACATTCAGTGAAACTACCCAGAGAGATGTAAGATTTCTTGTAAACGATCTAGAAAATGCAGGACATGTTTATAGAGTTAAGCCTTTATGGATAACTAACATCATTGCATTGAGGGCAGACAGACACGCAATTTCATTACTGCATGATCATCCCGACATTAGAAGTATTAATTATGATCCCGAAACTTATGCTTTGCTGGATTTTGAGGATGAAGAATTTGATCCAGATAATGATTTATCAAGCATTAATCATCAAGGCAATCAATCAAGCCGCCGCAGAGACGATCAATATACCCGCTCCCGAATACCGGAAAATAAATACCGGAATTACAGTTATAATGTAGAGCAGGTTAATGCGCCCGAAGTTTGGGAGTTAGGATACACCGGTGAGGGGGTTATAGTTGCGGTTTTGGATACCGGTGTTAATTATAACCATCACGATATTCGAGACAGAATGTGGGAGCATGAAGATTATCCCCATCACGGCTATAATTTCCATGCTGATAATTATGAAACTATGGATGGACACAGCCATGGAACTCATTGCGCCGGCACCGTGGCGGGAACAGGAGAATCAGGAACCGGAACGGGTGTAGCGCCCGGAGCGACAATCATGGCTCTGAAAGTTCTTAGTGATGCCGGTAGGGGAGAGCATCACATGTTATGGTCGGCTATGGAGTTTGCTATTGAGTATGGAGCCGATCTTATGAGTATTTCTTTAGGATGGACTAACGTTCCGAGTCAAACCAGAGCCATTTTTCGAGATGTTTCCACTAACGTCTTAAATGCCGGGTTAATTGTTGCTAAATCTGCTGGAAATAGGGCAAATCAACAGGGGTCGCTGCCCATACCGCATAATTTAACAGTCCCGGCAGATTGTCCGCCGCCTTGGCTGCATCCCGATCAGATCCTCAGAGGCGGCGTTAGCGCTATGTTATCGGTAGGTTCAACCAATATCGAAGATAATATCGCTTCATCTTCTTCACGTGGACCAACAACCTGGGAAGGTGTTGAAGGTTATGATGATTATCCCTACGAACCGGGGATGGGCTTGATTAAACCTGACATTTGCGCTCCTGGAGTGAACGTAGTATCCTTAGACGCCAATAATACCACCGGATACAGAGCATCCAGTGGTACATCTATGGCAGCTCCTGGGGTTGCCGGTCTTATGGCTCTGATGTTATCAAAAAACCCCAACATTTTACCAGAACTGATCTCGCAGATAATTGAAGAAACCGCTTTACCTCTTTCCGAGACTAAAAACAATACCTTTGGTTCGGGTAGAATTGACGCTTTAGAAGCAGTTCAAGCAACATTTTTCATCGGTTTAGAAGAAGTTTCATTTACAGATGACAACAATAACATCCCTGAATACGGTGAACAGGTTAATATCACGATTACAATTCTCAATCAAGGGGTTGAGGATGTAGAGAATGTTACCGGAACTCTGACAACCGAAGACCCGTATATCGAAATTATTAATGGTGAAATCCAATTTGGCCCTATTGATCCTGATTCGACTTTGACAGAAACTGATGCCTTCACAGTTCAAGTAGCAGATAACGTTCCCGACAAGCACAAAGCAGAATTCAATCTGCAATTAGAGCTAGATGATGACACCAACTGGGGCAGCAGTTTTGATATGGAAATCAGAGCACCCGACTTTGTTACTAAGTTGATCCATATTTATGACCCCGAACCGGGCGGCAACAACAATGGCTATATTGATCCCGGTGAAACAGTGATTGTTAATCTGCCTGTAAAAAACAGGGGCGGTTCACGTTCACAATCGGTACGTTTCGGAATTGAAAGTGAAACTGAACTTGCTGAGATAATCAGTTTAGCAGATACGGCTTTTGCTTTCATATCTGTTGATGAAATACTATATCCAATGATGTCCGTATCAATCAGCGAGGATGTTGAAAACGGCTCAATGCTACCATTTAATTACTTTTTTACTACTGGCGAGTACCACTTTGAAGGTCGGTTATCTTTAATTGTCGGCGAAAATATCTCTTTCAATATTGGAACCGGTGACGATTATACCGGAGAGACTCAAGCATCACCAATAAATATGTATTTCAAATCTTTACGCTCTCAAACCGTATATACTGCTCAAGAAATGAATGAGGAAGGGATTAATTATCCGACAGCTATTACTCAGATGGGTTATTACGTTGTGGGAGCACCGGCTTATGACTTGCCAAACTTTACGATAAGGATGAAACATACAGATGCAAACGATGCATCGAGACACGATGACGGCCCTTTTGAGACTGTTTTGCAAACCGATTCATACAGCCCGTCAGCAGGAGGTTGGGATTTAATTGAGCTTGATGAACCATTCATCTGGAACGGCGTTGATAATATTCTCATCGATACTGTTTTCTCTCCAACTACTGCCTGGAATTCATCAGGACAGGTAAGAATAATTGAATCGGAAAACGGCTTCCGCTTTGCCAGAGAGGATGAACCCGATCAACGTGAAGAACCTACGGATTCCGCTGTAGATTACAAACCACAAGTAACTTTTGTCTCTCATAGCGGTGGCGGGAATGTCGAAGAAAGACCTCAAAACCTAACTGCCGTAATGCAAGGAATAGATGTTGTCCTTGACTGGGATCCTCCGGCCGAACAAAGAACCGGCAATCAGAGAAGCACCCGCAGAGACAGGAATAATCGGTATAATTTGAGTTCTTATGTCAGGAATCCCGACGGTTATAATATCTACAGAAACGGACAGTTAATGAACGATGAACTGATAGAAGATACTGAGTTTATTGATGATGATTATGACCCCAACCTGACCTATTATTATTATGTAAAAGCTGTATATGAAGATAGAGAATCACTCCCTTCAAACATTGCAAATGTCCGTTTTCAAGTTGCCAAACCGGAGATGTCTCATACAGAGAAGATATACTATGAAACTTTCGGCCTGACTCTAATAAGCGATACTCCTGATACCGACATTTACTATACACTTGACGGGACTGAACCAACGACTCAAGACTATCTCTATGAAGAGCCGATACGTATAGATTACAGGCAGCACGTAAAAGCACGGGCATTCAAAGAAGGATGGATTAACAGCAGCATTGTTGCGCAGGAATTCGCTGTTATGCACAGCCCTGAAGAACTGCAAGGTGAGCCGGATGTAAACCAAGTGGAATTGACTTGGGATGTCCCTTATGCTCCGGATAACAGACAAGCCGACAGTATAAAAAGACGGACCAGAAGGGAGTCTCACGATGAAAGAAATGCTGCGATAGATGAAGAAAGAAATCTAATAGGGTATAATGTGTATAGAGCGGTTAAACCGGATAGCTTCAAGGTTATTAACAGCCGAATAGTAACATTCACCCGTTTTATTGATGAAAACCCACCTCCGGGAGAGACTGCTTATTATGTTAAAGCCAGATATGATCTCGGTGAATCTAAACCGTCAAATATTGTTCAGCTTAACGGCATAGTCGATAAGCCGGAATTCTCTTTAAATCCCGGTGAATATGAAGGGCCGATGCAAATAGAAATAAAATGCAGTACACCTCAGGCAAGCATATTTTATACTTTAGACGGCACAAAACCGGACAGCAGTTCATACCTTTACGATGAGGATGAGCCTCTAGAACTATTAGAGACAGCCACACTTAAAGCTATAGCGAAATTACAGGGATGGCAGGAAAGTGAAATAGCAGTTGCCGAATTTATCAGTCTTTCAACTGATGATGACTACCTTGATGCCTATACAACCCAGCTGAAAAGAGCTTATCCCAACCCCTTTAACCCGCAGACAACTATTGAGTTTTCACTGAAAGAACCGGATATGGTAACTATTGAGATGTTTAATATTTCCGGACAGAGGATAATTACCATAGCTGAAGAGTCATTTGACAAAGGTATTCACAGGGTCATTTGGAATGGGACCAACGAACAAGGCCGTCAAGTAGGCAGCGGAATATATCTGTATCGGATGACAACTACCGGCTATTCGGAGACCAGAAAGGTTATCCTTTTAAGGTAGAGAAGGATATTTATATAAGAGATAACGGGCATCGGATTCGATTCCCGTTTTACTATAACCCGGAAAATCAACTGTATTATTCGGTATATTGCCCGGTTTTATTTAGATGCTGGCGGTTACCTGATCATATCATAATAAAAGGTTTTAAGCTCTCTTTTCTCAGCAGCTGGGAAAAGAACATTATTTAGTATCAACCTGTACCCAGGTGAGTTTTTAAAAAGCGCAAGATTAGTTTCCGGATCACCTACTCTGTGGGCATAGTCTTCCGGATCGTGACCACCGAAAAACGTGTAAGTACCTTTCCCTAAATTACCATGCAGATATTTGACTTCATCTTCACCTGGTGATTCGCCTAAGATAATAACACTTCTTTTTAAGTATTCTTTATGAAATCCTGTCGTCTGGCCTAAGAAACCATTGACTGTGTTTGTATGGTTTTGGGTCAGCATAGTAGGGACAGGATCAAACTTCGCTGAGAAGTCAAACAGAACGAAAAAGTCTTGTTCCGGCCCTCTCAGTCTGGCATAATCACTGGTATCGAGCGCTGAATGTGAGTAGATATAGGGGTTAGTCACTAATGAGAAGTTCTCGGTGGCAAAAGTTCTGGAAAAATCGAGTTTTTCTCGATAGTTCGGGTCAATGCCATCTCCATCAAAAGGAGATTCGACAATATCAACACCATAAGCAGCTAAGGCTATTTCAATAGTTTCTATGGCTGCACACATAGCAAATAAAAAGCCACCCTTCTCTACATAGTCTCTGATAGTGATCGCTACATCATGTTTCAATTGCCACACCTTTTCATATCCCAATCTGGCAGCCATAGACTCATTCAGTTTTACATCTTCCTGATACCAGCTGGCATGGCGATAGCTGGAATAGAATTTACCGTATTGACCGGTAAAATCTTCATGGTGCAAGTGAAGCCAGTCATACTCATCCAACATACCGGCTAAGACCTCTTCATCCCAAAGTGTATCGTAATCAATTTCTGCATAAGTTAACGCTAAGGTGACGGCATCATCCCAAGGTAATGAATTAGGCGGTGTATAGATGGCTATCTTGGGCTCTGTCTCGAGATGAATGATGTCCATATTGGATTCATTGATAACCGAATAGATTTCAGCTATATCTGCTGACGAAACGCTTTCAAAGCGAACACCTCTTACATTGCAAAGATTCCGAATCTCATTTGAGTCGGGTAGAAGCCAAGATCCGCCCCGATAGTTGAGCAGCCATTGCACGTCTAATCCGATAGTCAAAGCATGAAAGGCGATACCATAAGCTTTTAGATGGTCTGTCTGAACTCTATCCATAGGAATAAGAATCTCTGCATTTATCCCTGTAAATAATAGTGCTATCATCACTATCATCAATATTCTCAATCTCATAAATTAAACCTCATTTTGTATATCTCTTAAGTCTATTATATAAGTCACAAAAGAAAACCGGTTAAGATCTCGTTACTGACAAAATAACTCTTACTTTTGAGTTTGACTCTGTTCCGGTCTATTTCTAAGAACTCCGAGTATTTCGATAAAGTTTGATGATAAAGGTCAAGGAAGTTTATTCCGTAGCGCTGCTGAAAAGCATTGAGATTTATTCCTTTCGTTAATCTCAATCCCTGAATAACGTAATCGCTCATCAGTTCTGCTTTTGTTTGGACTTTCTTATTAGGATATGCTTTATGCTTTTCGACGTTTTCTCTATATTCGCTCATCGATCTGGGATTGCAGTATCTTATATCATCGATAAATCCGTGAGCTCCTGCACCCAAACCGAGATAATCCTGTAGCTCCCAGCAACTTATATTATGCTGTGATTCCATGTTTGGGACAGCGAAATTAGATATTTCATATTGTTTTAATCCTATCTCTTCAAGCTTATTACATAAGAAACGGTATGATGATGAAGATATTTCATCTGAAGATTCTTCAAAACCATCAGTTTTCAGTTCTGAGTAATCTTCTAGCGAGAGGCAATAGCAGGAGACATGCTCCGGCTTTAGCTCGTCAATAGCTTTCACATTTTCTATCATTGTCATTTTTTCCATTTTTTTTTGATAGGATTGGGACATTGTCCGTTGACCAAGACCGTACATTAAATCAATGGAAAGATTTTCGAAACCATGTTCTCTTAATAAATGGATAGTTCTATAAGAATCAGTGAGAGTATGCTTTCTATCAAGGCATTTCAGATAATGATTATCAAAACTTTGGGTGCCTGCACTGATTCTATTAACCGGTAATCTACTCAGAGCTTTTAAATAGTCGCTGCCAATACCGACAGGATTTATCTCTACAGTACATTCCAGCAGATGAGTTAGATCAAATTTGTTAAGAATACTCTCAATATTGTCAGGTGAAAGAAGGCTAGGTGTTCCTCCCCCGAAGTAAATAGTAGTGGGGTTTATATCTAAAATCTGATGATAGGTGTCTATCTCATTGATCAACAGCGAAATATAAGCATTAACTTCATCTACCTTATAAGGTAAGGAGAAGAAATTGCAATATCCGCATTTACTTGTGCAAAAAGGTATATGGATATATACATGTTGTATCATTTAATTGATTGAAATATGCGATTCCATCTAATGCCTTCGGGGCCTCGCGAAAAGAAGATGAACAACGGCGAACCGGTAATATCTTCTCGTGGTAAATATCCGAATTGATCTTGAGATCGGCTGTCAAGGCTTTGGTCGCGATTATCTCCCAACACAAAATAATGTCCGTCAGGCACAACTTCCGGGCCGTAATTATCTCTATGGTAAAACCTGCTGTAAGGATCGCGGTAGATATTTCGATCAACAAACTGAACATAATCACCTTGATGAAATTCATCGTTAACATAGAGTCGTTTATTTCTAATCTCTACTGTGTCGCCCGGCATACCGATAATCCTTTTTACAATGTTCATTCTTTCGTAATAAGAAAAGAAGTTTGTATCTTTATTCCAATATATCGGAGGTATCAGTCTGATAAAGTTTTCTCTTGGTTCCGGTTCTTCGGGCTGTGTCGGATGACGGAAGGTCACTATATCTTCTCTTTCAGGTTCAGTAAAAAAATATTTCAGCTTATTGGCTACTAAATAGTCACCGACTAAAAGGGTTGATTCCATAGAGCCTGTGGGTATCTTAAAGTTCTGAAAGGTATAGTTCCTGATAAGCATGGCGACGACGAACGCAAATAGTATTGCTTCTAACCAATCCTGTATCCAATGTTTCCGTCTTACGACTCTTCTTCTTCTCATCCAGTATTTCCTCCGACTGTACGAACAGGACACTGTGCCTGTCCACATTTACAGGGTTTGATTTTATATTTATCAAACACCTTGAATGTTAACGGTCAATTCGTTACGATTGCTTGTAATGTCAAGGTATTTAGCCTTTTAGCGGGATTAGCCGGTCATCAAGAACTATATTTCTGAGCGAATTAACTAAATAATCTATTTCTTTTTCAGTATTGAAATAACCCGGGCTTATCCTAACGGTACCCTGAGGGAAAGTACCTAAAGCTTTGTGCGCTAAGGGAGCACAATGCAGTCCCGTTCTGCACATCAATCCGTAATCTTGTTCCATCTTTAAGCTGACATCGGCGCAATCATAACCAGTGACGATAAATGATATAACTGCTACACATGGTACATGATTTCCGATTAGCTTGAGGCCTTCTATATCGTTGAGCTTGGTTTTCAAAGATGACAACATTGATTGTTCATGACTGCTGATTTTTTCAACAGTTTCATTATTTATAAAGTCCAAAGCTGCAGATAATCCTGCTAAACCAACACTGTTCAAGGTTCCTGCTTCTAATCTGTCGGGCATATATTCAGGTTGATGCGGCCGGTCAGAAAAACTTCCGGTGCCGCCTTCTCGCCAGGGTTGAATATCGATGTCCGGGCTGAGATATAATGCACCTGTTCCAGGAGGCCCTAATAAGCCTTTGTGGCCACAGAAAGCCAGCATATCAATATTTAATCTCTGAACATCAATAGGCAAAATACCAGCTGTTTGAGCAGCATCGAGCAAGACCTTTACGTTTCTGCTATGAGCTATTTCTATCATCATTTCTATCGGCTGAATTGTTCCGCAAACATTTGAGGCATGATTGATAATTAAAAGCTTGGTATTATCCTTAATTGAATCAGCAAGAAAATCTAAGTCAGGCAAACCTTTTTTGTCGGCCGGTATAACAGTACTTTCAATAATGTTTTTTTTGCACATACCTGCAACGGGCCTTAAAACCGAATTGTGCTCCATAGAGGTATGTATGATGTGCTCACCCTTATTGACATATCCCTTTATCGCCATATTGAGAGCATCGGTAGCGTTGAATGAGAATGCTATTCGGGAGGGATCGGAAATATTGAATAACCGGGCCAGTTTTTCGCGAAGTTCAAAGATCATTCTCAGCGCATTCAAGCTGCCAGCATGAGATGCACGTCCGGGATTACCACCTATATTTCGGAAATAATTAGTAACTGCTAAATAAACCTGCTCAGGTTTAGGATGGGATGTTGCTGCATTATCGAAGTAGAGATTCATAGTATATTTGTGGTTATCGTTGGACGTATAAACCGTCGATAACCACTTTGTTATCCTGTAAAAAGTTGTTAATCTTTTCAGCTTCTTCTTCTAGGCAGCGCATCGCTGTGCCGCAACTGGAGCTGATATTTCTTGGTACGGGAACCATCTTGATGGAGAATTTTTCCGATTTAGCTAAGGATTCTGCTCTGATCGCATAGTAAGTTGTAGGGAAAGTTATATAGCAATACGATTTCATTAAAGCTTATGTCTGGTAAGGTGTAAATGACACCCTTCTTCGTTTTCAGCTTTTTCGATAGTCCAACCCATCTTTTGCGCAATTCTTATCACGTTATCTCGTGCTGTGACCGAACTAAGTAGGACAACCATTTTCTCGCTTTCTTTGTCTTTCTTTAACTCCGAGCTGACTTTTATTGCCGGTTCTGGGCAAGCCAATCCACGACAGTCTATTTTCTTTAACATAGGATACTCCTTTAACAATGTATGTTATCAAGTTATTAAGTGAAACTTATTCAACAGCAATCTCTTTCTTAGTGGCAAATAAACCACCGAAACCGATAGCTAGAAGTATTATTATCATGATTAGTGTAGCCCACTTTGCTAAAATACTGACCCCGGCAGGGGATCCTGCCAATCCAAAATTGTGCATGAAAGCTGCTCCGGTAATCATGCCCATAAAACTCATTGTAGCATCTGACTGACCTTCTGCGCTCAAGACAAGCTGACGCAGAGGACATCCACCGGCTAATACAGCGGCAAAACCAACGACAAGCATACCTAAAAAGTTAAACACTATATCGCTGTGAGCAACAGGTTGGCCTGTAAATCCGGGATTAAATTTACCGATTATCAAGTTTCCAATAAATGCTATTACTAGTATCGCCGCCATTCCACTAGCAAGATGGAAATCTTTGAACAGTATAATATCTCTTATACCTCCCATGGTACAAAGACGACTTCGCTGTGCTAATAGGCCGACTATCAATCCTATGATTAACGCCATTATGCCCGGTGCTGCTAAGGAACCTGGCCCTGACTCACTGAAAAAAATAAAGGATGGAGCAATTAACAATAGAATCAAAAGAAATACAGCTATGACAGGGCTTATATAACCGTTAATACTGTATTCTTTATTGCTTCGTCCAAGTGAATATCCGTGCCGTAAAAAAAGCGTTCCGATAAATATGCCCACAACATACCCGGGTAAAGCGATCAACGCATTCCAATCACCGCCAGCTAATCTCAAAATCATCCGTAAAGGACAGCCTAAAAATATCAGGGCACCGCCCATCATTAGCATCCCTAAAATAAAACGGATTAACGGGCTAGAACCACCCGTACTATTAAACTCTTTGGTACCTTTTGATATAATAAACGCACCTAAAATTATTCCGATTATTTCCGGACGGATATATTGCACTACACTAGCCCTATGTAGTCCTAAAGCCCCTGTTATGTCCCTTACAAAACAGGCTATACAAAAACCCATATTATCAGGGTTGCCGAAATAAACCAATACCACCGCCGCCAATCCAACGAATGCCCCGGATGATATGATCAATAATTTATCTTTCACTACCAACTCCTTTTTTTGATTGACAGCCGATAAACGACT
>PWNZ01000012.1 GCA_003564135.1 Candidatus Cloacimonadota bacterium | reverse complement strand
TCTCTATGAAGATCTGGAAATTTAGCACCTTATAAATCAAGTTCGTGTTTTTATGGGCCTGACCACTAAATTTTGTATGTAAACAGAGAGTAGTCTAAGAATTACGTTTTTAGTGGTCAGGTACGGGCAGGACACCGTGCCTGTCCGCTTCCTTCCCTCATTTGTAGGGACAGGATACTATACTGTCCTCGTATAATCTCATATAATAAAGTACGACCGTTTTTTGGACAGTACAATGTCCTGTCCCTACAGGAGTCGTAACCTCGCTTGTATTCGACTCCTTAAGAGCCTGCCCCTGCGAAAGCAGGGGAACGAAGAGACGAGGAGTTGAAGCAAGCGAAGTCTCTATTTTGGTTAATACGGTGTCATCTAATTATCCGGAACTGCTTTCGTCAGTATATCCTTATTTTTTTGCAGTAGTTAAAGATAGAAAAATAAATATTTTCCGGGGTCAGGAGTTCTGAATCTAAACTCTCAACCCTAAACTTTCAACTCTTCTTCATTTTTGTGCCAGCATTTTGGTTCCGGCATGTCCCGGTTAGGGTGATTTAAAGTAACAAAGCCGGCATATTATCAGCAGAGTATATAATTGAGAACTCCCGTCATCCCTGACGGGAGTTCTTCTGTATAAAAGAAAGCAATATAAACAGGTATTTGCTATGCTGGTATAGTCAGTCCGGCAACGCACATTATAATTGAATCGCTTGGCGGGCAGAATAAGATTCTAACCCAAGAATTATTTAATCATCAACATCCTGTTTGTCTCGGTGCGATTTCCACTCTTGATACGATAGAAATATACACCGCTGCCGACCGGCATCCTGTTATCATCTTTGCCGTCCCAAACAACTGTGTAATCACCTTTTGAAGCGGGGTTAGAAGGTACAAGTGTTCTTATTTTTTGCCCATTTATATTGTAAATATTTAGTTCTACAGAGTCAACATCCCGATGGAGATGGTAACTGATAGTTGTCTCAGGGTTGAATGGATTGGGGTAATTCGGATACAATGAGAACTTTCTGTCTGAGTTAACTGCTATATTATCATCGGGGGAGATGTTTGTCTCGGCCTCTGCAATTTTTGCTATGAAAACATCATTCCACCCCTGTGCATCTACTTGTACATCACCAAACCAAGCAATTCGTTGCATGTAACCGGAGACGTAGATGCAGCCATCACTGTCGATACCGATGCCGTGGCCAAGAGCCCAATCTGGACCACCGGCTTGCTCAGCCCATTGCCATTCACCTTCAGAGTCTAAACTAGCGATAATGATATTGATATCACGGGGATTGACTACTATATCGGCGAATCTCGTCTCTTCACTTATAGAGCCGGTCAAATAGCTGTTTCCCTGCTCATCGAAAACGATGTCTCTGCCTGAGCAGTTTCCAACGCTTGTGCCTGAATTTGCCCAAATCCATTTACCGTCAGCATCAATTTTTGCAGCAAAAATATCAAAATTAGCTCCGCCGGATACATTATGCTCGCCAAAATCGGCTCTGCCGGTAAACATTCCGGTTAGATAGCTGTTACCCTTTTTGTCGGTTGCTATTGCTTGTCCGGCAGAACGTTGTTCTCCGCCTGCTCGCTTTGCCCATAACCAGTTACCACCGGCGTCTAACTTAGCTACGAATACATCACCATCTCCTTCAGGGGTCAATTCCGTATTACCAAAAGTAATCTTATCAGAAAAACTTCCTGTAACATAAGAGTTACGATTTTCGTCAACACTGATGTCATTGCTACTGTTATGAGGTCCTTCAATCTCCGGCCCTATTGCCCACTGCCAGCTACCTTCACTGCTTAATTTGGCGACAAATATATTATCGGAATATCTTATCGGATCAAGTTTGATGTCGCCAAAAGAAATGGCACCACTATGTTCACCTGTAATATATATATCCCCTTCATTGTCAGTTGTAATACCGTTGGCTTTTGACTGTCCGTATCCGGGGCCATGTACCTGTCTTGCCCAAACCCATTCCCCTTCAGAATTTAGTTTAGCGACGTAAATGTCTCTGCCTCGTTCACCAACCAGTTCTATATCACCAAATTGTATTGTTTCCCAGAACCATCCTGTAATATATACATTTCCTTCTTGGTCTATGTCAACTGCAAAAGCTTCGTCATTTCTGACACCGCCGGCTCTTTGCGCCCAGAGCCAATTACCATCTTTATCTATTTTAGCGATAAAAACATCATAATCGTCAGCTTCAATCATCTCAAGTTCTATATCTCCGAAGTGGGCTGTTTCCGTGATATAACCGGTTAGATAGCTGTTACCTTCGTCGTCGGTAACCAAATCATAACTTACTCCTGTGCCTCGGCCACCGGCTCTTTGTGCCCATTGCCATTCAAAAGAAAATTCTGCTCCAGTAATAATAGTACATATCAGCATAAAAACGATAACTGATAGTGTCTTTGTAAACAGTCTCATGTTTACCTCCAGTAGATAGATATTATAAAAGCTCCAATTCCTGAATGGCCGGTATTTGTCAAGAGATAGCGGAAAAAATTTAGGTATCTGCCTGAGAAAAACTGCCCGGAATCAGGTCACATAAAATCAGACTGCTTCCCTGTTTTCGTCCTTTAGTTTTGGACAGTACGGTATACTTTCTCTACGTTTTTTATCCTTTAGTTTTGGACAGTACGGTGTTCTGTCCCTCCCTTGTGACAGATTGACCGAATAAAGCCGTTGTTCTAAGCACTAACCACCAAGCACTAAAAGCTCAGAACCAAGCAACCAAGAACTAAGAACCAATACGATGACACCCGAAATGATGATTAAATTACCGGCTGAAGCCGGCGTGCCAACCGGCTGAAGTCAGCGTTCCAGAACCACTGGTAACTATTTTAAACATAGTAAACGCTCATGACTGTGAGAATGAAGAATGAAAAATGAAGACACCCGAGGGGATGATTAAATTACCGGCTAAAGCCGGCGGACCAACCGACTGAAAGTCAGCGTTCCAGAACCAC
>PWNZ01000270.1 GCA_003564135.1 Candidatus Cloacimonadota bacterium | reverse complement strand
TGATCGTATTGAGGCGGTTGGTCTTCTCTACCGAATCTGAAGCCGTTTTCTTTCTCAAATATTCTAACTCTGCCGGTAGCGCTCCATCTATCTACCGGATAGAAAGATGTGTCGACTAAGATATTATCGACACCGTTCCATTCGAAGGGCACGTCGAGGGTTATTAGGTCCCAATCGCCTTCATCAGGGTTGTAAGATTCATTTTCATATACGGTAGTAAAAGGTCCGTGATGGTGTTGAGCGACATTATCAGCATTAGTATGTTTCATTCTAATCATGAAATTGACTAACGGGTAATCCGGAGATTCGGCAATAAAGTAGCCAAAACGGGCTATCGGCATAGGTAAGCCACGGGTCATACCTGCTTCTTCTAACTCTTCGACAGTGTAGACAGTTTGAGTTCTGGCAGATAGGAAATATATATTTATTGGCCCGCCGTCATTACCGCCTGTAACTTGATCTCCCTCTCCAATTTGGATAGGTATCAGTCCGCCAACTCCTAAAATTGTCTCACCTTGGAAATGATAGTTACCACTATCGATAGTGTAAGAAAAGGATAACCTGTCACCTTCTTGAGCTTCATCACTAACTTCAACTGTCAGAGCGGGATACATGACGTCAGCAACGGAAAGCGAGCCGAAGTTCGTCTCAGAGATAGAGGTAATCTCAGCCAGGTCGTTATTACTGGTAATGTCGATGGCGGCATCGGGCGAGATAGAACCGCCGGCATTAGTTATAGGTAAATAGATCGTCAGCACTTCTCCCGGGTCAATTAAGCCATTGTTGTTTCCACCCGGTTCAGGATCGTAAATAATAGCGTCCTCAGCGGTAAGTTCAGGTGCATTGATTCTCAGATAGAATAGATCCTCCCAACTGTTATCGTCACCGGCTTCGATACTCATGTTAATAGCTGCTCGGTGATTGTGGGGGACACCGTCAGCTATCCTGATGGTATATGCGTTGTTAATGATGGAGGTATCTCCTGCGGGTATATCACCGTATTCAGCATAGTCTTGCAGTATTTCTATGTATTGGTCATCGGTGGAGATAGTAGCTGAGACGTTTTCCCCTTCTTCTATCCCGATATTGACCAATGTCATGTTAATATCGCCGGTTTCATTGTATTCGGGTATGTTGTTGTTATCATCAGAGAAGCTGAACTCTTCAACGGTTACGAACACTTCACTCAATCCTGTTGTCCAATACAGAGCTGATTCGTGAGAAAGCTGAGCCGCGGCAGTAGGATATGTGTTGTTAAAGGTGTATTCCAACCCTACCAGCCCAGTGTGATCAGCTATGCCGACGGATGCATAATTGCCCCATTCACCGTGAGGGTGTCCGGTATTGTTGTTAACATTATTGAACACCCGGTATTGCATTTTAATTGGACCGTCGAGAGTCAGTGTTGGATAATATTCAGGATCATACAGGATTACTTGAAAAGTAACTTCGGCATCATTGATGAAATTTTGTGTGTTTTCCCACTGCACGACAAAGTAGTTATCCTCTTCATTATGCCAGGTATAGACACCGCCCTGCGCTAAAGAAAGGTTATCCCAAAAAACAGCTACAACCGGCATAGGTACTTTAGGGCCTGGTATCGGCCAGTTTCGCTGAGTAGCTTCTTCCATCTCGACAAAACTAACCCATCCGTTGGCACAGATGCTGATTTCGTCGTATTCTTCACCGTAAAACCGGAAAGTGAAAGGTAAGTCCATAGTAGTAGTTTGCTGTTGGTTATTAAAATCAGTTTGTAACCCGGTATTTTCTCCCGGTCCCTGATTGCCGGATGCTATCTCTATCCAGTTATATTCAGGGACATCGACATAATCGACATCACTCTCGTCAAAAGCCCAATAACCGTATTCGTCAGGGCCTAAAGGATCGGTAACGGTTACTATCCCTATCTCCTGCTTGAATCTTATTGTTTGCGAGAATCCGTCATCATTGAAAAGCTCGAGCTGCATGTCGAAAATTGTGCCGGGAATAACGTAAGAAGAGACAGAAACCTCGACAAACTCATCACGGCCTGTGACTTGCTGGTCAACGTTTATATCGCCAAAATAACCGGTGTCTTCCGTAAGATTGATCCCGCGACCATGAACACTTAAGCGTCCAGATATGTCGCTTAGGTTCTCCAGTCCGTCGTTAGTGATTCTAAAGCGAAGCTGGGCCTGCTCACCGGGTTCCAGGATGCCGTTATTGCCGTCATCAACTATCACTTCGTTCAGGGTCAGTTTCCCATTGCGAACCGGTATGCCTATCCTGCTCAGCCAGTTGTTATCAGCATTATCGGTGACGTTTAAGACGAGGATGGCCTGATGGTCTGCCGGCGTGTCGGCTGAGATTGTTAGAGCATAGTCTCCGGCACTGTTAGCGGTAGAATTTGCCGCAATGTTGCCGAAATCAGACTGATTGGTGGTTATGTTTATATATTCGCTTTCTATGGAAATAGTTCCGCTGATTCCATTGGCCTGCTGACCGCTATGGTTCTTTACTCTGAGCCCGAAAGCTATGTTTTCACCGGCAATAAAATCATCATCTGCAATGATAGTATCGAAAGAGACAGCCTGCTCCTGCTCACTGATATCAACAGTCCCTATATAAGGGTGATAATCAAACTTGGTTACGGTTACATCGACAGTACCGCTGCTGTTAGACGGGAAAAAGTGGGTGATCGCACCTTGTGAGCTAGTATGTCCTGTTGCCAGTATATCATCGCCCTGCCTGATAGTAACCCAGGCGTTTTCTACTGGTTCGTCATTCTCATCAGTAATTATGAAGTGAGAACTGTTGCTTCCGGCAGGAACTTCGTCATCATAAGCCACATGCAAGGGCTTGGGCACCTCACGCCAGACATACATTGAAGGATCGCCGATTAGTGTTGACCACTGGATGTGGTTGTTCATGGGTGCAGGATAACTATTGCTATACACATTCCATAAATGCAGCTTAGCTCTAACTAATGCTTCTCCCATAGTATGGAGGTCTTCGGTAAATATGCCGTGAAAAATAGCTGCTGTAATAGCGTTATTTTGGGCTGAATTTGTACCCCCGGTAAACATGCCGACAGTTGTAATAGCACCTTTAGCAACAGTCGGCGTTCCTAAAGTAACTGCTGCTTCTGCTTGTCTCGGGGATAATGCATTAAGCGTCCCGCAAGTGATGAAGGTACCGTTAAAAAGCCGGTATCCGTTGTTAAGATCGTTTGCGTTAGGGCTCCAGCTAGACATCCCCAAATATCCGCGATACATAAAGAAGGAACTGCCATTGTTAATACCGTTGTTTATCTGAGTTGCAAAATATTGTGAGCCTCCAACTCGATAGTGTTCATCGAATGTTTTGTTTTCATTGTGTTTAGACATGACATCAACCACATACTTTCCCATATTGAATGATGAAGCATATCTGTCACCAATAATTAAAGCGTTATTATACCAGTTGGTGTTTGCCATAAAAGGCTGCTTTTCGTACCCGCGAATTTTATTCCAGATAGTTGCCAACTGTGCTGCACTGGTAGCCGGTAGCCTTCCTACTATAATGTCGGGAAGGTTGTCATTCCCATCCATAAGTGAATAACCATTGTCTCCATTTGAGGTCGGAATCTGTGGGAATCCGCCAATCAAGATTGCATATTCGGGTGGGTTTTCCCAATTGTTGTAGCCGTTACGGAGGTAATTACGGATAGCAGTCAGAGAGGTCATGCCGGCAGTGCTTACCGTTGTGACTTCGTAACCTTTATTTCTTTTCCAGTCTGCAAGCTGATTAACTATAGGAACATAGGCATCACTGTTATGATAAACCATTACAATATGCGGTGTCTGAAACTCTTGTCTGGTTCCGCCTGAATTCCTGAATTGACCGTAATTGATCACACTTCGCTCGAAAATTCGGGCGAAAGCCCTTGAACGGAGACGGTTTATCCTATCAAGTTCATTGATACCGGGTGTTGAAATGTCATAATTGACTTTTAATTTTAACCGTTCGACAATTTTTAAATCACCCGTTACAGGATTGTATGAAAATGGGTTAATCGTGACATTGACCAATCTTTCGTCTCTCATTATTGCGGGATCACCATAGGTTACTAAATCCCAACTGTAAGAAGCCTCTTTATTATAGAAATTATCATCTTTTAAGAGACCCTTCTTTTCATCAATCTCAAGGTCTAACCCTTGAGCAGGGAAAAGATTGATATCTTTGAGAAGTTTATGGTCAATATCATAAGCATTATTAACCATAACTTGTCCTCTTGATGGTACGGAAAGCATAACGGAAAATGAGAGTAGTTCCGGTAAACCTTCTTCGGCAATAATGCCCGACTCGGGATGAGATAAGCGATAATACTTGTTGCCCTCTACTTCTATAGGTGTTAGTTTATAATCTTGCAAGTTAAACTCGATTTCGGTGAAGTCATCGCCATAGCTGATAACTTCAAAAGAGCTGTTCATCGCTGTAGTTGCGCTTGTGAACATAGCCAGCAATAAGAAGAATGCGGCTAATCTAAAGCTATACCCTTTAATACTTGAACTCATTTAAAAGCCTCCGATTATTATTTGTCCGACGTATAAAGTCATGATGTACCTCGATAAAAATATCGAAAGCAGCCTCTGAGTCAAGAAAAAAGTTGCCCAAAATAAATCTTCAAACTGTCTAAGCAGTTATTCCGGCTTCTTAACTGCCGCTAATAATTCGAGATAGAGTGTTAAGTCGAGTTTTCGACGCATCCGATGAACGATATACAGGAACAGCGGATAGTGGCTTTTAAGCATTTTTTTAGGTAATGACATTTTGCTTGTATTTGGCTTTCGTTCGTTGTTGAACTGCTGCTCTCTGGCAGCTATAAGTGATTGATAGTCATGATTGTTAACATGAGAGTTTTTCAGGAATATTTCAGCTAATCCTGCCCATTTGTCCGGATTTCTATTTTGTTTAGCGGTGAATTCTATCTCATGCTGCCAGATAAATTTCAACACATTCGATTGTCTATTATTGCTCGTATTCACCGCATAGTAATATTCCTCATTTCTTCCTTCGTACTCGAACTTGACGATAGCCCGGTCTTTGTAATGTTTAATACAATAGAACGGGTCGGTGTCCGGAACGGGATTATTGGGGTTCAAAGCACGATATACCTTGATCTTTGCGGATGTTTTAGGCTTACTGACGAAATAAAAGTTCTTCATTCGTAAGTTCACCGGTTCTGTTTTCAACAGGTGATAAGGATAATTGCGGTATAGGTCGTTCATAATCTCTTTTCTTTCTTCTGAGGGATGTTCCATTGTTAACTGCATTATCTTGCGTGACCTTATTCGCAGCGGCGTATTGACCTCGTTCTTGTAAATCCAGGGCTGATAAAGCTTCACCTGTTGGGTGCCGTGCGATGTCTGAAATAAAAACAATCCTGCTCTTCCGCGTATTGGCTGACCGTGGTGAACTAACCGCTGCAAGTTTTTCGGCAAGCTGTAATAAAGCTGCATCGTTTTGGTCAGATGTGGCAGTAAGGAATCAGGTACCGATGGCGTGACGGTGAATAATCCGTCACTGACAGCGAGAGATTTCATCTCCAAAAGCTCTAGGTCTCTGTCGATTCGTTTGTATCCTATAAGTTTAGACATAAATGCCTCCTTTATTATTTTCAATATTAAGTTCTAAGTCTTTTACATTAACTTCCAGCCCCGCGGCGGTTCCCACTTCTACTATACACATAGGAACGCAAAACGGCGGTTCTCGAGGAAAAAAGAATTAGATCCCCTACTAATAGTCGGAGGATTTTTTTGCCGTTTCAGGATTCAGAGAATAAAAATGAAGAGATATCATTCTTGTTCCCCGTAAACATTCTTGACCGACAACGGGAAAACCCAATAGTAAACGCTCATGACAACCAACAACCAAGAACCAACAACGAAAATTTCACAGGTTAAAAATCCAGCGGGCCAGCCGAATGAACAGACCAAAGGGAGCTCAGTGAGGAACGCAGCCAATTCAGCGTTCCGGAAAACTACTGCATTATTTGAGTTTAACCATTAGTTATAGCTAGCTGTTTTTATTGTGTAATTTTAAAAAAAACTGTTATTTTCACTTGACGGAATGATTCTTGCTAAATTTTTGTCTGGGAAGATAGATTAATAGCAATAAAAGGAGAACTAATGAAGATAAAGCTGGCATTGTTAGCGGTTATCATCGGTTTATTTCTATTCGGTTGCAGTGACGATGTAACCGGACCTGAAGGCGATGTTGCCAATCCAACTTTTACACCGAGTGCCGGTGAATTTGGTGACACAAAAATGGTTTCCATATCCACGGAAACCGAAGAAGCAGTGATTAGGTATACTTTGGATGGCACTGATCCAACCGAAGAATCACTGATATATGATCAAGAAATAGAGGTCAGTTCAACGCTCACAATTAGAGCCAGAGCTTACAAAGAAAACTGGAATCCGAGTAGTATTGTAGGTGCCAGATATGTAATAACGCGCACTGTTGAAGCTCCAATATTTATGCCGGAAGGCGGCGAATATAATATCTCTTTTGAACTCAATATTGTCTCACCAACAGAAGATGCTGTTATTCATTTTACAGTTGATGGACAAACACCACATCAGGCATCTCCAGTCTATGAAGAACCAATTCTGATTGATGAAACTACTACTGTAAGAGCAAGAGCATATCTTAGCGGATGGAGAGAAAGTATTGAAGTCTCTGCCGATTATACCTTAGCTCTTCCCACACTTGAGTTCCATCCACCCCCAGGTGTTTACTACGATTATCAAGATGTTTCAATTTCTTTTGGACTCCCGGAAGATTCTCGAAGTCTTATAGAGGATGCTCAGATATACTATACCCTTGATGGGAGTGAACCCACAGTAAATTCCAGAGTTTATAGCGGCCCAATCCATTTTGAAAGATCTTATCATTTAAAAGCAATAGCTTTCAAAGAAGGATGGGGAAATAGTGGCTTGAAAAGCGGTTTTTACGAATTAGACCTTCCACAGGTAGTTGATCCCAGGTTTAATCCTCTACCGGGCACCTTCTTTGGTGAGATAGAGGTTTCTTTAGAATCGGCTATTCCCGATGCTCAGGTTTTCTATACCCTCGATGGAAGTACGCCAACAATGAACTCAATGCCTTATACCTCGCCAATAGCAGTTTCTTCGACGACTACCATTAAAGCTCGTGGCTTCAAAGATAACTGGTATCCTAGTGATGCTGTTAGTGGAACATATAATATAAGCGAATCAGATATCGAATTAGTTAATGTTCCTGCGGGCAATATTCGGATTGGTGATACTCAGGAAGTTGGAGATTTTGATGAATCGCCTGCACATCAAGTCAATATTTCCGAGTTTTTAATGAGCAAATATCCCGTTACAAATGCCGAGTTCAAGCTGGTTATGGGATTCGAACCTTCCGATTTTGAAGGTAATGACCGACCCGTTGAAAACGTAAGCTGGTATGCTGCTGTTGAATTTTGTAATAGGTTAAGTATCATGAGCAGCTTAACTCCGGTCTATTCAGTATTTGGTAGTACTAATCCCGATAACTGGGAAAGACCTTTCGAACCTGAAGTGAGCTGGGATGCAGATGGCTATAGATTGCCCACCGAAGCGGAATGGGAATACGCAGCAAGAGGGGCTAAAACAGAGCCTGATTTTCGCTATCCGGGCAGCAATAATATTGACGACGTTGCTTGGTACCAGAGAAATACCGGTGATAGAACGCTCCCGGTTGGCAGAAAACAGAGTAATCATTTAGGCTTGCACGATATGAGTGGCAATGTATGGGAATGGTGCTGGGACTGGTATTCCGGTAGTTATTATTCGGTATCGTCCGGTGATAATCCTACCGGTCCTGAAGAAGGTACCGTGAAAGTCAGAAGGGGTGGTTCGTGGGACAGCCCAGCTGCTGCATGCCGAATATCTAACCGAAGTGCCGTTTTCCCTGATGTTAGGTCTAATAGAATTGGATTTAGAGTGATAAGAAAACCTTAAGCTGACAGGCTGAATTAACACTTAATATTTTACAGGCAGGATCTTTTCCTGCCTGTAGCTGTTTATGGGGGTATTATCAGACAACTGTAACTATTTTTTACAATAACGGCAATCTTTGTTGACAAGAGAGCCTTGTTTGAATAAATTGTCTCCGTAGTGATTTTTCTTTCAGAAGATAGGCTGAATTGGTGAAGGACATGGCCAAAATAGGCAAGGAGTTTTGATATGATAAAAAAAATCAACAAGGTATTATCTAAGCATACCAGGAATCAAAGCCTAGTCGATACTATGATGGACCAGTTGTATGAGAAAAGATCGATTATTTTTGAAGTCATAGGCGGTTCCGGTAGTGGTAAAACTTATTTTGCCAAGAATATTTGTGAAAATATGCGCAAGAAGGGCATTAATTATAAGATTTTTATCCCTTCAATGTTCAGTCTGAATCAGCTCGAATATATCTTCAGGGCTTTGTCGGGATTAAAAGAAGAAGAGCTGTCAAGAATTTTGGCTGAGGGTGTGAAATTACAGACCGACAGTAAATACGACTTTTTCTATTATCTGACAGAAAAGCTAAAGGAAGAGTTCAAGATTGAACCACAGGTGGTCGTTATAGAGAATTGTGACCTTTTAGATCGCTATACCCTCGATTTCATAGAGTTTTTTGTTGAGAACATTAAGGATTATCGTATACGGGTGCTTGCTTTGACAAAAGAAAAGCTGTTCTCATTCTCAAGTACACATCAGATACCCTATATGAATACAGGACAGATAAAAGATGTAATGATGGAGCTTTTCACAGACAAAGAGGAAGAAGTTGAAACACAATCGGAGATACTGTCTCAGCTTTCCGGAGGTGATATATATATTGTCGAGCACATTCTCAATCAATTTCAGAGTACAGCGACTCTCCCTAATCTAACCAACTATCTTGAAAATCATATTGATATTGCTACTATATGTCGTGAAAAGGTCGAATCTCTTACCAATAACCAACAACATCTACTTATGGCTATCTTTTTATTGGATGGTAAGGCAGAAAATAAAATGCTGACCCAACTGTATAGCGATGTTAAAGGTGGCGAAGTTGCGATAGAAAAAGACCTGAAGAGATTATTGGATAAGACGGTCATAGAGAAATTAGGAGATGTTTATTATGTGAAGAAAAAGAGCTGTATCAGCGATTATTTTCTAACTATACCCGCTAAACAAAGAAAAAAACTCTATCAAGAGATTATTCCTTTTATTAAAAAAACAGTTCTAGAACCAGGTTTCTTCTTTGACAAAAAAATGCCTCTAATGATATACGAATTGAAGATTCACCTTTTCGACAATGATTATAACCAACCGAACCCCGAAGTATACGATAAAATTACCGACTATTTATCAGTCGTGCGAGATCATAAGAACCAAATAGACCTCTATAATACTGCTCTACCATCTCTTTTAACCAATATGGAAGAAATTGATAATAAGCACGCCCAAGCCAAAGATCTTGAGCTAACTCCCGATGAAAATAAAGAAGTAGAAAGAGCGATACTTCACTATTCTCGTTTAGGTAAAACGTATAAGAAAATCAACAGATACGAAGAAGCTACCAATAACATGAGGGAAGCCTTAAGAATTGCTGTTTCATATAAGCAACCGGTAGACGAAATTGTATATGAGCTAGCTGATAATATATTCATGCTCAATTCTCTGGCATTTGCTTTTGAGGTTATCAAAAAGTATTACTCTATGATCGAAGATATTTTTTGGAAATGCAAGCTGATATTGCTCAAAGCTGATATTCAAATCGATATGAATAATGATGGCGAAGCTCGACTATTTATTGATCAAGTCTATGAGGAATACATTAATATCGAAGACGAAATAGATCGCCAAGAAATGTTTGCCCAAACTAAAAAATTGTTAGGGAAAGTCTACTATTATACTAATAAATGGGATAAAGCCGCAACCTCTTTTATTGAAGCCGGAAAAATCTTTTCATCACTTAATAATCTGGAAGGCCAAGCAGCGGTTTTTAATAATTTAGGCGTACTGAAGATGTATAGAGGAGAATGGGAAGAAACCGAATCTCTATACTGTAAAAGCTTAGAAATTGAGAAAAAATTATACAACTTAGATGGAATATCGGTATGCTATAATAACCTTGGAGGGTTATGGGCAGACAGAGGTGACTATAAACAGTCCTTGAAGTATCTCGATGAAGCCTTAGCTATTCAGAAACTGCTGAATGACCGCTATAATATATGTAATATTTATAATAATATCGGTGTGACTTACATGGACAATGCCAAGTTCGAGGAAGCCGAAGAAGCATTTCTTAAAACTTTAGAAGTAGCTAAAAATTTTAACCTTCTGAAAAACATGATAGCAGTCCTAAATAATCTGGGTGCTCTATACTTCAAATCGGGAAACTGGTATAAAGCCGTCGATTGCTACGAGGAAGCGGTCGATAAGTCAGAAAAAAATAAGTTTATGGACGGTCTTTGCAAGTCATACAATAATTTAGGCGAGCTACATGAAAAGAGGGGAGATTTCGAGCTGGCTTATGATCTATACTTCAAAGCCAGAAACATAATACCCAAGCTTAATGACGAGTTTCAGAAAGCTGAAATATGGGGGAATATGGGTAGCGTTTTAACCAATCTTCATAAGTTCAGTGAAGCTTATGGCTATCTGGTCGAAAGCCTGGATTTTTTCAAAGCTTTAAATGCCCAAGGCAAAGTAATTGAAGGATGTCATAAGATGGCTTCTTACTTCATAGCTACTCGCAACTTCGAAAGTGCTAATTATTATCTCCAATTAGCTCTCAATAAGGCAGAAGGTGTGAACAATCAGTTTGAGATCGGAAAGACTCTTTTTTTGAAAGGACAGTTAGAGAAGAAAGATTTTCAAGCAGCTCGTTCCTTTTTCGAGAAAGCTATTAAAATATTTGTCGAGACCAAAAATTATTATGAGATGGCTCTTACCAACTATGAGCTGGCACTGATATTTTATGAAGAAAACGAATGGCAGCAAGCCTTGGAGATTCTCAAAAATAACAAAAGGTTACTTCGCGATTTCGGAGCCGTAGTATTGATAGAAAAAAATGACATCCTGCTGCAAAAGATTGAGAAAGAGTATGCTAAAGAACTAAAGGAAACTAAAGACCAGGAATACCTGCTGACAAAGTTTTACGAAACAACTCAGAACCTGAAGTCGATCAGCAGTTTTGATACTCTTCTTGAATATACACTTGATAGCTTCGTTGATTTAGCTGAAGCTGATGGGGGAATTATATGTCTATACAACAGCTATTCCAGTCCGGATAGCTGGGAGTATAAGCTTTTGCACGGTATCACTTATGAGGATAAAAACTATGATACCATGATGAACATAATCCAGCAGACGTTCCAAGGAGGTGAGTTTTGCAACTATAAACAACCTAATTTTGCTTCTCAATATAACAACATTGCCTCTTTTCCACTGACATTCCATAACCAAAATCTCGGGGTGATTCTCCTTTTCACCAAGTACGCCTCACATTATATTTCCGATAAGATTTGTAACCTTTTGAATGCTCTATGTAATCAAGCCGTAGTAATCATAGAGAATTTCAGGCACAATGTTTTGTCAAAGTCACATGCCATAATTCGTGAGGAGCTAAGCTCACCTCAGCTTTTCACCAATATTATCGGTAAAAGCGAAAAAATGCAAGAAATTTTCAACGTGATTGAGAAAGTTAAAGACACGCCTACTACTGTATTATTGGAAGGACAGAGTGGTACCGGTAAAGAGTTGATCGCTCGAGCTATTCATTACAGTAGTATCAGGAGAAACAAAAAGTT
>PWNZ01000191.1 GCA_003564135.1 Candidatus Cloacimonadota bacterium | reverse complement strand
GATGGTTTCCATAGCTAAGGAAAATGATAGGATAGTTTTTGAGAACTTTGACAAATTATGGAGATACGACCCCGGATTGGGCGAAGCTGAAAAGATAGAGGTAGTTATCAGGCAAGACTTTTTAGGCAGTTTCGACCGGAAAGAGAGTTTTGAGGATGCTGCCGATAATGCGGCAATCTCTCCTAACGGCAAACTCATAGCCTTTTCATATAAGTATGACCTGTTTGCTATGCCGGAGAACGGGGGAGAGGTAAAGAGGATTACTAACGACCAAAAAGGGATAGGAAAAATCGTCATTACGGAGAACAACCGCACTATTCTTTTCACTAAAAGAAATCAAGGGAGTTTTGAACTCTTTTCGGTTGATATTAACGATTTGGATAACATAAAGAAGATTGACTGGTCGGAAGGGAAGTATATAATGCGTATATATCTTGTCTCACCGGAAAAGTTAGCCATCCATTACAGAGTTAATGATGACAGCCGTCGCGTAGCTCTGATGAATATCAATACCGGCAAAGTGACCGATATCATCGAAGAAGACCCGGTCTGGTCATGGTTCTTAGCTTTTACACCGGACTTAGATTATACTTTTTATGTTAAAGGTGATCTACAAAACAATCGTCGTGAACTTAAACTATACGACTTTAAGAATGGAACAAGTACCGGATTATTCAGTAGAACTACTTACATAGGCAACCTTTATCTTGGACAAGATAAACAATCACTTTTTATGACGCTCAATAATGAGTTAGTCCGTTTAGATTTAATTCCTAAGCCGGAAGTTGATGAGGTTGAGGATAATTGGGACAAAATCTTAGGAGAACAAACCGAAGCTGACGAAGATTTGCAAGATAAAGATGAAACTCCTTTCAGGATTGAATTTGCCGGCATAGAAAGCAGACTCAATACTATCAGCAGCGGACCGGGACGTAATTACGTAGTGCATGTTATTTGTGATACTACCCTGTATTATGTTAACCGAGATTTCGGAGGTAACAATTATACCCTGAGAAGAATAAACTATCAGGGTGATAATGATGAAGAGATTATCTCAATTTCCGGGAGAATAAATGACTATCAAAACGCCTTTATGTAGACACCGTTCAAGTCATTTTCCTTTATTTAGTGGGTATGTGGGCAGTTTCACTGTGAAATAGTGGGCGAAATCTAATTTTCAGTGTCAGTTATCAGAATTGACATAATCATTTTATGGCATGAAAGGGTGTCTGTGACCTCACTATTCCGCCGTCATTTCCACCAGACATCTCATAAGCTAAGTTCCATAATGGTGTGATATGGTACCAATATAACCTTATGCAGAAACCTTTTATAACTTTGCAGGAAAGCGAGAAGAAGCAATATAAAATTCTTGTATAATAAGCAATAAATATATTGACAAAAACACATATTAAACATTAATGGCCATAATATAAATGTATGCAAGAGGTATATTATGGCAAGAAAATCAAAAGTAAATAAGAACGTCACGTTAGAAAAAAGTGAGGGAAGATGGATTGTTAGGATTAATGTGCCAATTATGATATGTTTCATGGCTACCAAGAACAACACAAAATTCTTATACATACTGCTGAGGATGCTTTGTGACGAAAACGGCAAAAGTCTGTTGTCATTCCAGGCAATAGCAAACTTATTGAACTTTGATAGCAGACAGAACATCCATAACTTCTGGAGAGAGTTTGTGGCATGTTCCGAAGATATCCTGGATTACCTGACAAGGAAAGTGGAGTTAAAGAAGGCTATACCACTGATACAGAAGATGATCTTATCAAACATTCTGCTACCACTAAGACACCATTACCAGAGCTTCTTAAAAGCTTACCCTCATTTGGAAATGTCTTATTCTACGTTCAAAAAGTACGCAGCCAAGACAAACTCAAATGCACTGTTGGAAGAAGTGCAGAAACTATTTAAGGAAGGTTCAACAAAGCTCAATGTTGAACATCTGTTACAACTGATTGCCTCACAAGAAAAAGCTCCTATAGTGTGTGACAGGTTACTCGAGGTTATTGACGATAATACGCAAAAAGACCCCAAAACCTCTCTCAACATAGGGCTAAACAGATTTAATCTTTCTATGCTTGTTAACTTCTTAGTAGGTTCGGCCGTTAGTTACCAAACTATAGCAACACTACTTGATGTCTCAAAAGGAACAGTACATAATCTGCTGTATGAAATAACTGATCTCAAAAGTCTGATCATTAACTCCATCTCTAAATGGAGCGGCAGTATCTGTATTGATGAAAAGTACATCAAAATAAAGGGAGTCTGGCATTACGTAATAAGCATAGTTGACTTTGAAACGGGAGTGCCGCTATACTGGGACGTGTATGAATCCCTAAAAAAGGAATCCTATCAACAGTGCTTCCAGATGTTCAGGCAACTATACGGCGTGCCAAAGCTCATTGTCAGTGACGGAAGTAAATCATTAGCCGCCGCCAGAGAAATGGTGTTCCCAAAAGTTAAAGCCCAACTGTGCAAGTTCCACAAAATAAGAAACCTGATGAAACGCTTATACGAATCAAAAATACCCTACGACCAAAAGGAAAAGCAAAAAAACAAGATAATCAAGGTGTTCGCAAGAAAAACAACGGGCGGGAGAAAGAAAGGTGTTATTGAGTGCATCTCTCTCCTTCCGTCTCCCGCTGCCGAGTATCTGAAACGTAATGTGCTGGCATATTGGTCTTTATTGCGTAACGGCCTGACAGCAAACGCATCAGAAAGATTTAATAGAAAAATCAAAAAAGTTTGCTCGGTCAGATACGGACTACAGTCTGTCAAATCTGCTAACGCTATCATCAATGCTCTGGTTCTGAAAGAACTGATCACTAATGGACGAGCTCACCTGTTTGAAAACTCTACCATCGCAAGATTAAATATCAGCCAATTATGTCAAGAATCCGTTAAGTGGGATGTTCTAGGACGACTCTTCTCAAGGAACAGTGACTATGCGGCCTGATTATTAGTTAACTTTTTTGAACGGTCTC
>PWNZ01000190.1 GCA_003564135.1 Candidatus Cloacimonadota bacterium | reverse complement strand
GCGAACGACACGGCTCACCTTCGGTTGGCCCGTCTGCGGGTCAACCGTAATGGTGCAGCCGATGGTTAGCGGGTATTTCTGGAATGTGATTTCATACACAATAGGCCAATTCCTCCTGTAAGTAGCAGCAGAAGTGTGCTTGGTTCTGGTATCGCGCCCGCCAGAATCGGTGCGTTTGGTGTGGATTCGTAGGCCCACCCATAAATTTCGCCATAGGGCCCGTCATGGCCAATCATTAAGTTAATCCAACCGTAGTGTGTGTTGTCCTCGATGACAAACTCAATGCCCATGTAGGCATGGTGGCCACGAAAATTCCCGGAACTACCGGTGTCAAACCAGATTCCCAAAGTCGCAAAGTCCGTGTTAATGCCAAACCACTCAGGATTGCCATCAAGATCAAGTCCTATCTCATAGTCCGGGTACAGAGGTTCAACAGGCCCCCCGATATTTGGCGGAGGCGAAGGAATAATCACGTAACGGTTTTGACCTTCGGAACGGACACCAACAAAATTGATTGATGCCGCAAATGTGAAGTCAATAAAGCCATCTCCATCTAAATCGATGGGGAACTGTATGCTGGGAGCTTGCCCATGGAATAATACAATGGGATTGTCCAGCCATGTAACTATAATGCTTGCGTGGACTGACGACAACGTCGCCAGCCACACGCTTAAACCATAGACCCAGACGCTTCGCTTCATGGAGTTTCTCGCCTCAACCGCCAGAACCTTAGTTCCCCGTCCGTCTGCAGCAAAACTGCGTTAGTCACGGCTTCCGTGACGATTTGACCCACTGTATTCCAAGTCTGAGGTTCGATCAAATCCATCGTCGTTTCTAAGAACAGATAAGCGCCCGGATCGGATTCAAACGTCAGCAGTAGCTCATCTGCCGAAGGCGCAAGCTCGAATTCAGTCGAACGCGGCGGAATAGGAATGTCGCCCGAAGAAATGACCGAGACCCATTGCGCTGTCGGCGAGGGACCGCCGGAATGCCCGCCCGCATGTGCAACCGTGATGAGATAATGCCCAGCTTCCGGCTGGGCAATATAGACCTGTTCGACGTTGTTGCGGTCGTCATATCCCGTGGTGGCAGGTGCCGAACGAGCCGCCTCGGTCTTGTTTGTCAGATCAGGATCAAGTATCCACGGCATCCAGGTTTGTGTCTGCGCTTCATTCTGAATGGTCACGTCAAGATTGTTGACGAGCATGGGGGTAGGATCGTCAAGGATGATAACGTCGGTCGGTGGATCGCCTGCCGGATCACTCCATGCAATCGTCACCTTCAACGGCTCGGTTCCATCTGAGTATACCCACCACGAGACGGATTCATCGACATCAAGAAACAACTCTTTGATGTGGGTACCTCTTCCGTCAAAGGCATCCTGCTCTATTTGTCGAACGAGGGAAACCGCATTGAACAACCCCCAACCGGTTGTGTAACTCGGGCCCGGATCGCCGACGTTATCGGCGGTGTGGATGGCCAGCGCCCTTAATGTTGATCCTCGCCAATCATCGGTGTCGGGTTCAAGATTCGGGAACAACTGGCTTCGACGCTGGAGCCCCAAACCCAATCCAGCAGTGACGGCTGGTGCAGCAAAGCTGGTGCCGTATTGATACTGGAAATCATCATCGGCAGCATGAGCAGTAGTAACCAGAAAAGGATAGCCTCGGACATTCTCATCGGCTTCGCCGACAGCTACAATATCGGGCTTGATACGCCCATCATCGGTCGGGCCCGCTGCACTCCACGAAGAAACCGTCACAACGGAACTTGTGCAGTATCCCCAATTAGTTTGCCCATTGATAACGTGGTAAACATCGCGCACAGAACCGACTGTCAAAACATTCTTGGCGGTCCCAGGAGGCAGTACGGTATCAAAGCCATATGTGTCACCATCGCCGTTGAACCACAACCGGCTTTCCGATGCCGGGTTTTGAATGAAAAACCAGTTTGTCCCGACCAGGAAAAAATAGTTCGTTGGCGAGCCTGGGCCAACGCGCCTTCCGTTGCCTGCTGCATAAATGAGCAGATGTCTGGTGGCCTCTTCCGAAAGAAAGGTATCCAATTGAGTGGCGCCAGTACCGTCTTGTAGATCCGTTGTATACCACCCGAATCTAAAGTCTTCCAATTCATAAAAGGGTCCCCACCAACTCCATAGGCCGGGAGCTGGGACATTTTCTTGCCATCCCGCCCTCATTCCGTAGGAATGGTTGGAAAGACGAATGCCTGGGGTATTGGTGGTGCCTGCTGTTGCATCGGCTATTTCACTCGCAAAAAATTGAATGTCATACGCATCTACATATGCCTCATAAGCCACCCCTCGGGCGAGAGTCCCATTTGCCGGCGAGCTAAACATATATACACCGCCAGCGGCCATAGTCCCTGCCACGCCGGTGGCATGAAAGTGCGGGGGTCTCGGATTAGTTGGGTTCTGATCAATTTGAACCACTCGCCCCTGAAATTCACCATGCGTAACGCGCACCGCAGAGGTACCGGGTTCCCACATGCCAAGGACAACATTGCTTCCGGTCAAATCTAAGCCAGTACTGGAAGACGGCCAAGGAACGGTATTGGTAGGCCACAGTTCATCCGCGCTGATAGATGCCCCCGCAATCAGGTTATGGCTTCCAATCCAGAGCAGATGCCCGCCGATTTCACCGGAAAGCGTAAAAGATGTTTCCTCCCCGACTTCCAACACCCGTCTCACGCCATGCTGCTCGGCAATGTCATTCAGTTCTGCTTCGATCTCAGGCTGTTTAAGGAAACGTTCATCGGCGATTCGAAGTAGCCGATCCTTCTCCTGTTTGGCAACTTGGGCTCGGTAGTCTGTGCGCTCTGACGGTTGTGTAATTGCTCGTAGATATGGCGTTGCGTCTTGGATTCGTTGTTGCCAGCGTGCTTCTGCCGCTGCCCGCCTTAAGGCATCAGAGGTGGCGACTTCGGCGCGTTGAGCGGCGTAATTTCGAAAGTCTTCACGCTTAGGCGGATCACCTGGCGGCGGGATACCCGCTTCTT
>PWNZ01000019.1 GCA_003564135.1 Candidatus Cloacimonadota bacterium | reverse complement strand
GATTATCGCTCTTCTTAATTTGACTGAAAACGGTTTCATTATCATCAACAGAAAAGGAGATGTTGTATACGTTAACCACTTAATAACCGAACATTTCCCCATTATTCAAGAAGACATGAATATCGTTCAGGCTAATTTCACCTTGGAGATAGATAAGAGCATCAAATCTTATATAATGGAAGTCGTGCGAACAAAAACCAAACTGATGCCGAAAAACTTTTTCATGAGCGCTACTAAAAGGCATATAACTCTTAAGAGTGAGATCATTAGAGATACTAACGGCAACTTTGACGGAACAGTTATCGGAGTATTTAACTTGGAAAGAAAAAAACTGGATGCAGATAAGGAAAATAATAAGGGGAAAGAAGAAAATAACGTCAGTTAGCTCAATAAGAGACACCCGTTTGATATTTTTCTTCAACCAATGAAAATAATATACAACTTGAATGAACCTAACCGGATTGATAAATATATATCAAAACTTGATATACCCGATTTATACTCACGCAGCCTCATAGAAAAACTGATAAAAGACGGCCATATAAAGGTAAACGACCGCCCGGTAAAAAAAAATTATCAGCTTAAATTCAGCGATAACATCGAAATCAATATTCCCGAACCTCAGCAATTGAAAGCAGAAGCTGAAAAAATACCGCTGGATATTGTCTATGAAGATGAATACTTTGCAGTTATCAATAAACAGGCAGGTGTAACAGTTCATCCAACACCGGGAAACTATAGCGGCACTATCGTCAACGCCATTCTATATCATTTCGGTGATAATTTAGCAAATGCCGCAGATGATATAAGGCCGGGAATAGTCCATAGGCTTGATAAAGACACCTCAGGCTTATTAATTATCGCCAAGAATGACAAAATCTTGCATATGTTTAATAAAATCTTTGCCGAAAGAAAGATCAATAAATACTATAAAGCAATCACCGCAGGCATTCCTAAAGAACCGGAAGGAGTCATCAGTCTTAATATAGGAAGAAGCAGTAAGGACAGAACAAAGATGACGGTACGTAAATCAGGCCGGCATGCCCTTACAGAGTATAAGACAGAAAAAACATATAACTATTTCTCTTTGGTCGATATTCACTTAAAAACAGGAAGAACCCATCAGATAAGAGTCCACTTTAATTATATTAATTGCCCCATTCTCGGTGATGATAGTTATGGTAGCAATAAACTAAAAAATCTCATACCGCTGAATATCTATAAAAAAGCCTCTTTTTACATCCAAAGACACCTTCAGAGGCAAGCTCTGCATGCTTATAAACTTGAATTCATACACCCTGTAACAGAAAAAGAAATTACATTACAAACCCCATTACCCGCAGATATGCAAAAATGCCTTCAATGGCTGCAAACCTTTTTGATTGAATCTGAGGTAAATGATTAAGTTCTATTATTCTTACAGCTTGTTGAAAAAGAAACAGGGCATAAAAAATATAGACCATAGCCTAACACCCTGTTTCTTCAGCAAATCAAATAATTAATCTTGGACTACCTGCAGACCTACTGACTCCAGGCAAACAATTATCGTTTCTATTCCTGATAATAAACCTGTTACAATATCTAAGGCAAACAGATAGAGGATGTTATCATGGCACCAATATCCATTAAACACAAAATTCTCAGCTCTCAGCTACTTAACTACTACCAACTCTAAACCCTAACCCGGACGGGCCGGAACCAAAAATGACTAACCACAAACTCACACAAATAAAAGATCACAAATGAAGAAGAGTTTAGTGTTTCGCGGTTTAAAATTGTGTAAAGTGAACCGGAACCGGTTTTCAAACGGCTGGTACGTCGACTTTAGTCGGCAACTTTCTGCCAAAAAAAGCACGAACTTAATTGATAAGGTACTAAACTCTCAACCCTTTTAGAGACCGTTCAAGAGATAATTAACTATAGAAGGGAATTTTATGGGAACACATTGAGAAAAAGTGGGCATAATTGTTTTTTTAAGGTTCTTCCTCAGAATTGACAGAATTAATAAATGATTGTGGGGATTATAATCTACTATTCAACTAATTTACTACTTAACTATCTTTATCCGTGTTTATCTGCCCAATCCGCACTATCCGTGTTGCTATCCAACTCTTTGCTCCAAATTCGAGTAATAAAAAAATATGTTTGACATAAACACGCATGATTGGTAATAGGTCATCGTAGTTGTATTGGTTATCCTTAACGGATAAATATGATAATCTTTCGTTTCAGGTAATCAGGCACGGAGCAAGATGTTCCGTTACAAGTAAATTGTAAATTTAATTAATCCGGGTAAGCTTGAAAAGGCTGTTTTAATTTTAACAATGTAAGAGACAAGCATGGTCTGAGCATTTTAACCCGTAAAGTTTTTCCTACTTCACTGTTACTGCTCTGATCTAACTTAGTTAGTAGTATTTTAATTTTAACAATTTAGGAGGCAAGCTTTTATGCCTTCCTGATATGGATAGGGACAAGCCCTACTACTCACAAAAATAGGAGGAAAAATGACACGAATAATTATTATAGCCATACTGATGTTAAGTATGGCGGTATTGTTAACAGCTCAGAATGATGGGCTTAGCAGAGAAGAGTTACAGCATAGAAGGGAACAGTTGAATGCTCAGGCTGAACAGATTAGAAGAGCAACAAGGTTTCAAGGCAGATTTTTCAAAAACCCGGAATGGAATAGAATAGATACATTCGAAGGAAGGTTTCTAGACATTACTTTTCCTGCCATGGAAGACACCTTAGGCATAGAAAGGACATTTGATGAGATAGTTGACCGTATTATACCTTTCTTTCCGGTAAATAGAGAAGACTTGGAAAGAGTTAATCTTAATATTAGGAAGCATAGAACTGGATTTAATTACGTCCAAACAGCTAACGGTTATGAGATTGAAGGGGCATCAAGACTACGAATATCCTATTCATATATAGATAATAGGGTTATAATAGTCAACAGCCTCACCTATCTTGACCCTTCTGTGCTGCCCACAGAGCCGAGGATAACGAGGGAAGAG
>PWNZ01000146.1 GCA_003564135.1 Candidatus Cloacimonadota bacterium | reverse complement strand
TCATCATATTCGTTCTTGGTTCTTGGTTCTTCATTTTTCATTTTTCATTCTTCATTTTGCAATTATACATCATACATTGTAAATTATACATTACTTTTCACTGTCATAAGCGGTTCCTATTGTTTTATCAGGGTAACCAAAATGCTATTTTTTCCTGACTTGGTCAACGGTGCAATCGCAACAGCCATCTTGGAGAGAGACTAAAATCTTGTCGTCTTTAGAAATATTTTTAACCGATTTGAGCAACATCTTTTCTTTCCTGATCACGGCATAGCCTCTTTTCATAGCCAATTCAGGTGAGAAAGAGTTTAAGGTTTCTTCCTTATTCCGCAGATCTGATTTTAAAGCCTCGACTTGTTTATGAGTGAAGCTTAAAAGACTATGCGACAATTTATTAATTGTTAAACGCTCCTTATGAACCTTATCGCTAATTCCTTTTTCGGCTGCATAGATCAACTTGTCAGAGGCCTTGTCGAGCCTGTATCTCAGGGCCTCCGTATCTTTAAGATGGGTAGCAAACTTAGATTTAGCCTCATCAAGTCTTTGTTGATACTTAAAAAGAACCGCCTGAGGATGCCACTGATAAAGATGTTTCTGATGTTGAGCCACTGCTTGCCGGTAAAGCAGTAGTTCTCTCTCTGCTTTACTAAACAAACTTTTGCTGTATGCGGCCAACTTTTCAATTAAGTCGGCTTTATTGGGGACTGCAAGTTCTGCTGCTGCGGATGGGGTGGGTGCCCGCACATCGGCAACAAAATCGATAATAGTAAAATCAATCTCATGCCCCACAGCCGACAACACAGGGATTTCCGAGGCAAAGACGGCTCTGGCCAATCTCTCATCGTTGAAACAGAACAGGTCTTCTTGTGAACCTCCGCCACGTCCGATTATTATCAGATCGACGTTCAGGGTCGTATTGAAGTATTCGATACCGGCAACAAGTTCCGGTATCGAACGGTCTCCCTGAACAGATGCCGGATAGAGGTAAAGATTATGCGGGAACCGGCGGGTAATTACGTTCTTGATGTCCTGAAAGGCTGCGCCGGTTGCCGAGGTTATTACGCCGATTTTTTCAGGGTATGGCGGCAGTTGTTTTTTTAATTCCGCCGAGAACAATCCTTCAGATGCTAACTTCTCTTTTAAAGCCAAGAATTTCAACTGCAGCTCGCCAATACCTCCCGGCAGCATATTTGATGCTATAAGTTGGTATGTTCCTGTTTTCTCATAGACATCGATTTTGCCGTAACATAATACCTTGTCTCCATTTTTGGGCTGAAATGAAAGAGAGAGGTTGTATTGCCGGAAAAAGGCAACTCTTATTGTGCTGTTGTCGTCTTTAAGAGAAAAGTAAATATGGCCGGATGAATGGTGGACATAATTGGCAATCTCGCCTTCTATCCACAAAGAAGGAAGGTTGGTCTTAATTATGTTTTTAACTAGTTTACTCGCCTCCGATACGCTGAAAATGTCTTCTCTGTTGATCTCCATAAGCCGCTTCTCTAAGCTTAACTCCTTATATTACTCCCACAGGTGCTAAATAAACAACCATTTCGTTCTCTCCGTCTAAACCTAAGATATTGTCGATTTCCTTCTGACGATAAGCGGCGATACCGCAAGTGCCTAAACCTAATGACTCAGCAGCTATATAAAGATTTTGACATACATGACCGGCATCTAACAATATTAGTTTAGCTGATTCAGAACCATATCTCCACTCTGTCCTGTAGGGAACGGCACTCCAGATAAATACGACATTCGCTTCAGCGATAAACTCTTGACCATTAACGGCCGTCGTGAGCTTTTGCGTATCGAGCTTGAGGTCTTTCATTAAAGCTAACTTATGATCAATAGACTGATAACGATAGATACCACGCTCTAAACCAGCTACATTGTTAACTATAATATATGTGTTGAGTGGATGCCTTGCTCCGGCAGAGGGCACGGTTCGCAACGCTACCTGATAATCTTCGCTTCTTTTGAAAAGACGTTGTACCCCCTGTGTTAGATACAACATGTAGGCAAGCTCCTCTAATTTTAAGTCACCTTTATCTAAATCTCGGCGGCTGCGACGCTCTTGTAAGCACTGCAGGATATCATCTTTCTTTACTAAGTTTTTAGCTGCTTTCGGAAGGTCTATAAAAGTGTCACCATCTTTCGGCTCTATCTGTGGCATCTTGAGACCTTTAGCTTGATCGGTAACAAAATCCTTCAAGGATATAAAATCAGCCTTCAGTAAATTGCGTTTCTTTCTTATTGAATCCATAATCTCTCCTTAAACCATTTATCTTCTCTGCTTTTGTTAGCTATGCAAAGGTCATGTCGATTAGTTTTGATTTTTGAAAGTACATTTTATTACATGTCATTAATCTTGAGCTGTTTTTCTCGTCAATCAAAAAGGATGCTCTGGAGAGTGAACTGTGAATAATGAACGGTGAAGAGTGAATAATGAACGGTGAACGGTGAACAGTGAACAGTGAACAGTGAATGATGAATGATGAACAGGGTAGAGTGAAGAGTTTCGGTGCACTTTAAATTGCCCGTCCGGCAAGTCATCTTATAAAAGTTTTGTTACCGAAATCATTGGTAAAGGGTGATCGATAATGGTACATTGACTATTAAACTGAATGTATCAAGTTCTTCCAGAGCTTGACCTTGGCTGGGATAAAAAACGGAAGAAACCACCGAGAACTCCGAGAAAAAACGAACCAGAAGAGCATAATCAGAGCAAGTTTACCCCGTGAACCGAAGCGCAGCGAGCTCGACGAGGAAAGCAGTCCAATTCAGCGTTCCGGAAATCTACTGCATTATTTGGGATAAACTAAATCCTGTGTGGATAGAATGGGTATTGTGGTATAGATTTCAAATGTCCTGTGCTTAAAATATCTCCCGCAGATTGGGTTTTTATCACTACCTAAGATATCACTTTTTGAAAGTTCAATAATACCATTGGTTTGAAATTTAGTTAGGGAGAGTCGACTATGCAGCAACTAAATGGTATCTCTTTAATAACTACGGGTTTATATATTT
>PWNZ01000050.1 GCA_003564135.1 Candidatus Cloacimonadota bacterium | reverse complement strand
CGTCCGGCGAGCTCGTAAACTCGGTTCATGTTTTTTTTGGCAGAAAGTTGCCGACTGACCCGGTTAAACAGAAAAAAGGTTTCACGGGTTAAAAAGTCAGCGCTCCGGTTCACTTTACACACTTCTAAAACGCGAAAAGGATAACCTCCGAGCCGACCGGTGAAGTCAGAAAAAAGGTCTGTTACTTTTCAACGGCTGAGCCGTCCGTTGTACGGACAGGACACCCTGATGGAATAAAAAAAGATTCCACCCTGATGGAATAGAAAAGATGATTCCACAGGGCAGGCAGGCCTTACCTGTACCTAATCTAAACAGCGAAGCACTAAACCTTCTAAACTTCTTCATTCTTCATTGTTTTTTTATTCGTGTTCATTCGTGTTCATTCGTGGATAAAAATTTGGTTCCGGCTTGTGCGGTTTAGGAGTTGATGAAGTGTTGTGGTGCACTTTAAATTGCCAGGGCAACAAACCATTTTATCATCTTATAGAAGTTGGGTTAACGAAATCATCGGTAAAGGGTGATAGATAATGGTACGTTGACTACTAAACTGAACGATCTCGGATCTTGCTGTGAGCAGGTGCATAGAAAAATTCATTGACTCATCAGTCAGATATGATTTATAGTTTACTCTTATGAAAACAACCCATGCTCAAAGATAGCCTACCGGGAAGATATATGATTGAACATATATTTTCTGACGGCTTCATCAAGGAGGTAAGCATGAATAAAAACATGAGACTTGGATTCGGCATATTGATATTCTTACTAATTACAGTCTGTATGAATGCTCAGTATGCGGGAGGTAGCGGTTCTATTAATGACCCTTACTTAATAGCAACAGCAGAGCATCTAAACAATGTTCGTGACAACATGAATGCTCATTTCAAACAAACAGCCAACATTGACCTTGACATGCCACCTTATAACCAAGGTGAAGGCTGGGAGCCTATTGGAGGCAGCGGCAACTCATTTGGAGGTCATTATGATGGTGACGGTTATATAGTATTTAATTTAATGATCAATAGACCTAACCTGAATAACGTCGGTCTGTTCGGCTTTTGCCAAGAAGCCTCGATCAGAAATTTAGCAGTTCTGGACGCCAACGTCCGTGGCGGCAGATGGACTGGTGTTTTGGTCGGCGATTTCAGTGGTTCTACAGCATTACAAGGCAGTTTAGACAACTGTTTTACGAGCGGATTTGTGGCTGGCGATGATCGTGTTGGTGGTTTAGCCGGTTTTGTTCTCAGAAGCGACGTAGTTAATTGTGCAGCTGCGACAACTGTTGAAGGGACTAACAATACCGAGATCGGAGCCGGTGGCTTAATCGGCTTTATCAGCACTAACGGGACAGTCACATCCAGCTATGCGACAGGCAGAGTAACGGCAACAAACAACGGTACACATGTAGGAGGCTTGATCGGAAGAGGCAATTCTGCGGACATCCGCCAAAGCTATGCTGTAGGCAGAGTTAATGCCCAAAGCGATGTTGGAGGTCTTATTGGAGCCGAACTCGGTACTACCACAACCGGCAGCTATTGGGATACTCAGACCACTCAGCAGCAAAACTCGGCCGGTGGTACCGGAAGAAATACCGAACAGATGACTTATCCATATGCCGACAATACATTCAACGGATGGGACTTTAATCAAACCTGGGCTGCCGATGAAGGTGGCAACATTAATGATGGCTACCCATATCTGCGAGAAATGCCGGGTCTCGGAAGTGAGTTACCGAACGTAGCCTCAAATCCTCTACCTGCTGACGACTCTACCGATGTATCAATAAATCTGGACGAAGTGGCCTGGTCATATAGATCAAGTGCCATCTTTGCTGAGCCGGTGGGCTTTAGAGTTTACATGAATACTAGCGGTGAGTTCACTGAAGACGATGAATTTGCCTGGATACCTTATGATGAAGATGAAACTAATTATTCGACCGGCGAGGTCTTACCCGAACAATTAGAACATGGAACCACCTACTATTGGAAAGTAGTTCCAACGACTGATGAACCTGACAATGGGCGTAACCGCGCAGGTCGTCAAAGAATTAACAATCTCCAATCGCGCGGAGATTCCGAAAATGTTCCCGTCTGGTCATTTACTATAGAAGTTAGCGAATACCCGGCTGTCGCAATCTATCCGTTCCCGGCTGACGACTCGACGGAAGTGGCTGTCGATATTGAACATTTATCTTGGAGCTATCATTCTCATCCCGGATATACCGACCCTGTAGGTTTCAGAGTATATATGAACACAACCGGCGAATTCGATAATGAATTCGATTGGGTTGTATATATTGATGATATTGACAACTATAACAGCGAAGACATTCTTCCTGAATCCTTAGAATACGACACTGAATACTTCTGGAAAGTTGTACCGACGACAGATGACCCGACACGCGGAGACGCTGCTAATGTGCCTGTTTGGTCTTTCACTACCAGAGAATCGGAACCTTATCCTAAGGCAGCTTCTAATCCCCATCCGGCACATAGAGCTTCAGGTATCTCTATGGGTCTTACTTCCGTTCACTGGGATTATCAAAGTGCCGAGACACATGAAGACCCGGTCGGTTTCAGAGTATATATGAATACTACCGGCAACTTCACCCCGCAAACACCTTATGAATGGGTAGCTTATCAGGAAGACGAAATACATTACTCTTCAGAAGAGGTCGTGCCGGCACCATTGGATGCGGAAACTACATACTTTTGGAGAGTTGTTCCTACCACCCAAGAACCATCTCAACTGCTCAACGATATGAATGACGCTCAAGATGTCGTTACTTGGGAATTTACTACCGGTACAACCGATGTAGAAGACATATCAGAGCCGATAACAGCTACAAAGCTGCAAGCCAACTATCCCAACCCGTTCAACCCGGAAACTGTTATTAGCTTCTCATTAGCGGAGCCGATGACAGTTGAAATAGAGGTCTTTGATATTGCTGGCAATAAAGTTGTGACATTAGTTACAGATGAATTTGCAACGGGTAATCATCAAGTTAAGTGGAAAGGTAATGATGCTAATGGT
>PWNZ01000027.1 GCA_003564135.1 Candidatus Cloacimonadota bacterium | reverse complement strand
TGAGCTTTCTCCATGATCTCTATATTGTCAGTTGAGAACACGAAAAGTATCGGATACTTTTTAACAATAATTAATTCCGCTTATGGAAATCTCTTCTGATAGTTATCAGAGTTGATTGTAATAATAACCAAATCAATATCGTTGTTAAGAAACTCGTCTGCCCTATCATAATCTGTAACGAAAACATTATAGTCATATCTTTCTAATAATGCAATCTCACTTGATGACTCGCCCACCGAGTGAATGAATAGCATACTATTCCTGCGATTCATAAACTATGCTCCTTTATGTTACCTGTTATGTTGTCTGTCGGCTTGAATAAATAAACAAATTATAGACATTTTTTACTAACTTTTATTTACAAATGCTATTGAGTTGTCAACCATTAAGTAACATCTGAGTAACAAAAATAATTGAATATGTCAGATTATCGTGCATAGTTCCGTCGAATCTTCCGGATTTGCTGACCGATAGCACCCCCTAAAGGCTTTGTCGCATCGTTCCAACGACGCTCAACTAAAATCTTTTCCAACGTATCTTTTCCATACATCAATTTGTAGATATGATTATGTATGAGATCAACTAACGAGATCCCCCACAAAAGCCAGAATCTGACTGATAGTTTATCATTAAAACGCTCAAGCCATTGAGGAGCAACTAAAACAACAGCAAGTAAAGATAACAGCGTTACGAATCCAAATATAAATCACAAAATAACAGTCCATTTTTCAGGACTTGACAACCCTCTTTCAATGAGATTAGCTTTCAGAATATCATCTTCTATAGGTTTTTTATTCTCCCTCTTTTCCCAATTACCTAAATAAACATAATCAAGATCTTCCACGAACAGATTAACTATCCGATTCTGAGCCATCCTTTCAATTTCACCAATCTTTGTCACTATCTTACTCCCTTATGTTTTACAAATAGCTCCTAATTTCTCATCCATATACGTAAATCTCTTAACAATACAGAGACACTGCATGGTCTGAAAGAATTATTTTCTGTGTTTGATTGATCCCAATCAAACTATAGTCAAACAAATTTCAAGACTGTTATTCCTTGTTTATCAATTACTTAACGCTAAAAGCATCTTGAGAATTACCCCTCTCAGTCAAACAACAGTCAAACAAATTGTATATCTAAGCCCAGTGAGGTATGTACTGCCTTGCTTTCGAGCCTACCGACTCATCATAACAACGAATCAAACCGGATTGTAAGGTCTCTCGAATAATCCGAGAAATCATTGCAATGTTTTTCTCTTCAACTGCAAAGCGTTTTCTGAGCGAACTGTTGGTCATTAAATCTTGTTGGACATAACGAAGGCAACAGTGCAGGTAACAAGCTCTGACCTTTTCTTTTTTATCCATATCAGCAAGTGGTTTATGGGCAAATAAAACGACCCTTGTAAAACCGTTAGGGACTTCAAAAAGCGGGGCAGGTAATTGATACAGTTCTACTTGAAACACCACCTTATCTATGCCGCTTCCTCTTTCTTCACAGACACCAAAACGTCTCATTAATGACGCTGCTTGTTCATTACGAGATTTTGGAGGTGAGTCGAGAAACCTGTCTGTATCGACTAAAGGGGTACCGGGGTTTGTTATTTCTATACGATTGTCGAATATTTCAATCATTGTTCCTGCTCCGGTAACAAAGAAGTCTTGATGGATAAGTGCATTTGCAACTAATTCCCTTACCGCTATCTCCGGAAACATCGGCACTGTTGTCCTCAAAGCCTTTTCGATAATCTCATTACTCGGAATCAGTGTCATTATTGACTCTATCAGCCCTTCGAATCCGGCAGCATACCCCTTTTTACCTTCTTGTTCACGAATAGTTTCAAGCTTATTATTTCCTTTATATTGTATAACTCTGACAGCTTTTCTTTTCAATTTATCAAAATCATCCAATTTTTTAGCAAATAGTATTGCTCCTAAGTTTGTAATATCCCATTTACCGGTAACAGATTTCCTTATCAGTCCATCTTCTGAAAGATAGTGTAATATCTGCTCATGACCGTCAGGTAGAGGTATCCCGGACAGGTCAAAATATGCGGGGTAATCGATTAGTTTAAATATTTCATCTACAGTAACACTTTCAGCCGCAATACCTGCTTCAAATGGTATTTGGTCTAATGCTCGCCACAGTTCCCTCTCTTTTTCGGGGAATTCTTTAAGCCTCTTCTTATAGCTTCTGACTCTGATGAACTTTTCCCCTTTGAATTCCACAGGATGCTTAAATGCAGCCCCTATCTCAAGTAGGACAATCCGCTTATCCTCAAAAGCAACTTCAAAAAAACGGAAATTGATTTTTGGTTTTAATAGCCTCAGCAACCAACTTTCCAACTCTTCATTTCCAACTTTCGCAGAAGAAGGACAGAAACTCGTCCCAACGACACTATGTTTTTTGTCATCAATACCCCATATAATATAAGCATTTGTTTTCCCTAATAAAGCGGCAGAGTTTGCTAATGCGGAAATATACTCGCCGATTTCTTCGGGTATTGCCTTGTTATGCTTAAATTCAGCCCATTCGGTCTCGCAGGGAAGTTTCCTAAATTCATTAACAAGACCGGTAAGATATTCAGTTGACCTGTCTATTGTCATTCTCTTCCATCCTTTTAGGGTTTGCTTGCTTTTTAAACCTCTCTCTATTCTTGTGTCTATTGAAACATTCTGCTCTTCTTGACAAGCATTAATTTTTCATTGTTCATTATTTTCGCCCATTGCCCTCAGCTCTTAGCTCTAAACTACCTCCCGCCTCACTCCTGCGTCAGGCAGGAGTCCACCTTCCTGCTTTTCTTTCTTATGAGGTGTCCTGAAATAGTGGACTGTTTTTTATAGGTTTATAGTTATTATATTTCATAGTTATATTAGGCGGCTTTGTAGAGTTCTTCCGGTGTTTTATAGTCTATAGCTGCGCGTATTCTATTATTATTGTAGTCATTGATGGTTTTATAAACTATTGTCTTGGCTAAAGCCTTACTTTTAATGATGTTTTTGAGTTTATATTCATGTTTAAGTGTATTGAAAACACGTTCCAT
>PWNZ01000159.1 GCA_003564135.1 Candidatus Cloacimonadota bacterium | reverse complement strand
CTTTTTCAGCGAGAAGTTCCTCGTCTGTAAAGTTTACCTTAGCTATTTCCATCAAGATTTTACTACGATCCTTCCATGGGATTTTACTGACAAAAAAGTTAGGATTAGTCAAAAGTGAGAGCTGACTCTCGCTAAACATCTTCCCTATTTTTTCGTTATAATCCCGCTTAGTGTTCAACGGAGCATCGTTGTACTCGTAGCTTGTCTCGTGTCCTTTAAACTCGGCATCAATACCCCTGACACCTTCCCATTTTTCCCTATAGATCCGTTTAAATGATTCCGTACGCTGCTTACCTTCCTCGGTTATTAGGAAAACTATCTTGACGGAATGCTCGAGATCATGCATAGGTGTATTGTCTTTGTTTAGAGTTTTTATGTCGAAATGGGTATCCGACTTATTGTTGGCATCTTTCCCTGATAGAAGCCATGATAGGGAGTGAGCAAATAAAGTAGTTTTACCTGATCCGTTTTCACTGTAAACGTCGGCAGACTTTACCTCTGTCTCTAGTATAACATGCCTTACTCCCATAAAATTAGTCAGCTCTATAGATTTTATTCTAACATCTTTCGTCATTTTGTTTAACCTCCGTAAAAAAGTGAGTGGTTTCCGGGGTGAATCCAACATAGACGTATCCAATGTCGCCACCCCTGTTTTTTTCTACTATTATCTTAACCTTGTTCTTGTACTCGGGGTTTTTAGTTATTACGTACTTGTTATGCACAAAAATAATCTTATCGGCATCCGACTCTATTGCGCCCGTCTCCCGAAGGTCGGACATAACCGGATCTCTAGGAATAGTTTCCCCGGGCTTCATTAATATCCGCTTAAATTGTGAAAGTATGAATATCGGAACCTCTAGCTCTTTTGCTAATATTTTAAGCGACCTAGATATGTTTCCGATTTCTACACGTAGACTTTCTGCTTTCTTGTCTGACGACATTAACTGGAGATAATCAATAAATATCCCCCCCAAGTTAGGGTACTTTGCTTTAAGCCTTTTCGCTTTTGATTTTATAGTTATTGATGATTGGAACGGCGAATCATCTACGTATATAGGGTAATTGCTTACCTGCTCGAACCCTTCCATAATACTATCTAACTCGCCACTACTAGGGGTATGATCAGGCCCATCTATGACGTTAGTGTTGATACTGGCAGCGGCAGCTACGATCCTCGTGAAAACCTCTTCCTTGTCCATCTCGAGGCTAAAGATAGCTATCGGCAGACCGTAACTTTTAGCCATATTAGCTGCAATAGTTATAGCATAGGCGGTCTTGCCGTGTGATTGTAATCCTGCAAGAACTATTAACTGACCTGGCCTAAACCCACCCGTTACGTCATCCACGCTTTGAATACCGGAAAACAACGCTCTTCTGTGCGGCTTATTGCCAAGCATCTTGTCCTCTATGCTCTTGGTCAATATCTGTATCCCTTCCTGCATGCTCACAAAGTCCCTGCTGCTGCTATTGTTGTCATAAAGTACGGACTCTACGAATCCTTTTATCTCAGTGGAAGACTTAGTTCCATCATATGCACTTTCCGCCGCAACCCGGGAATTTATTATTATATTCCGCAACTCGTATTTTTCACGAACAATAGTGATATGGCTTTGCAAATGTGACCCACTAACAACCATATCCATAAGAAATAAAAGATGATCTTTACCTCCAGCTTTTTCCATTAAGCTAAGAGCGTTCAGTTTGTCCATTATAGTTATAACATCTATAGCGGTGCCCGCTTCGTACATGTTCTTAATAGCCGTGAATATAATCTTGTGCCTACTGTCGAAGAAATGCTTCTCCTCTAGCGCTATTATGGCATCTCCTGCTGCCTCTTCGTCTATCATCATTGCAGAAAGAACGCCTGCTTCAGCGTTCACGTCATGAGGGAGCGCTCTCTCTTTTGCCATATTACCTCTTTTTATTTTTAGTCGGTGGCTTCTTTGTCTTCGTCGCAACTATCCGTTGCTTTTCCTTTTTAATAACGTCGCATAATAATGTAGGGGTAAAAGAATTATCAATCATGTACTCCAGCCTATATAACTCGCCATACTCGCTGAATTCATCAAAATCGATCTTCCTAATCCTGTACCCAGGGTCGGGCATGTCCGGCAAGGCTACCATGCAAACATATACACTATCGTATACCCACGATAACAAATAGACATCCAACGATATTTCTTTAGGGGTTTTCTCCTTTAAACAAGGGTCTATCCTGACGGCAATCTTAATTATAGCAGGACAATCTGCCACCTCATCTATGTTATAAGTGTTGTATTTATCCCCAAAGTCAGGTATCGCACCTAAATAAGGAGACTTCTCTATTACTTCGTTAAAATTAGTCATGATACGACTCTTCTTGGAAATCCGGCTTAATTTCCGTATAGCCCTTAAGTTTCTTCTTGCTTACCAAGCCAATACGATCGTTAGCCCATGAACCTATGTATTTTCTTTGGGACTCGCTAGTAGGCCTGGTAAAGTCTCTACCACCCCTGCCGTTTCCCGAACAGGTTAATATCGGTAGTGGATTAATAGTCAGCTCATAAGCACCTTCTGGCAAATAACGCATGTCGATATACTGCTTCTTGTCAAGGTTAACTAAATAAGGGTACTTGTCGTAGAAGACCATTATGTCCACAGGCTGACCTTCTGGCTCTGTTGGTAATAACTTTTTACCGTTTTCAGTGACGTAGCTGTACAAGTTGTTGCCCCGCTGATCCTTTATCTCGGCAAGAGCTTTCTCTGTATTATCTTTGAATATATATAGGTCATCGTCCATGTAGTCGCCAGCCCAAACTATCCTGTTACCGTACCAGGCGCCTTTTTCCGTAATTAATACTTCAACCTTACGGACAAATTCGTTTCCTATGTAGGAATGGTCCATAAGTCTTGCACCATCATCAGTGTCCCACGATTCTAAATGTTCCATTTTGTCGGTATTAACCGCCTTGTAGTATTGTCCCATATCGTCCATTATCTCCTTTACTAATTCTGTTTTCCCCACTTGCCTACCCAGCATAATGATAAGCCGTGTATTTTTGCTAGCGTTTT
>PWNZ01000184.1 GCA_003564135.1 Candidatus Cloacimonadota bacterium | reverse complement strand
TTCATTCTCGCAGTCATGGACGTTTACTATGTTTAAAATAGTTATCAGTTACCTGTGATTCCGGAACGCTGACTTTCAGTCGGCTGGTACGTCGGCTTTAGCCGGCAATTTTTAATCATTTCCTCGGGTGTCTTCATTCTTCATTCTTCATTCTTCATTCTTCATTGACGATGTCATGGACGTTTACTATGAAAAAAGGTTTTCTGTTTTTGCTGTATGCTTTGTTATTGGGAAGCTTATCAGCAGAACTCAACCAATTACGAACGGTCGGAGAGGCTGAGTTTAGGCCCAATGCAATAGTTCAGGCGAGGTATCAAACGGTTAATCGTGACAGAGCTGCGTGCTTGATTTTTGTCACCGACTTGCCAACCGATCTGGATTTTAGACCGCGAGTTGAATTAGTAGCGCTTACAAATCCTGCACCCGGTCAATATCATGTATATGTAGCTCCTGATGAAAGAGTTGTTACAATTCACGCCTTAGGTTACGAGCCTTTGACGGTAGTTTTGGTAGATTTAGGTATCAGAGTGCTGCGGAGTGGCGAAGTTTATGAGGTAAGAGTAACCGGTGATATAGAGGTAGATTCTCTGCCGGTAATCTTTAATGTTACTCCTGAGGATGCTCTAATCAATGTCGGAGCGCTTGAGTTTGAATCAGGGCGGCCTCAGCCTTTGCCGGTAGGTGAGAATGAAGTTTTCATCGAAAAAGAGGGTTATCTGCCTATCAGGGAGAAGATAAATGTGGACAGTGAAAATATCTTATTCACATATAATTTGAGAGAGATTGATCCTTTATTAGTCAGGTTTCGGTCTCAGCCGGATAATGCCGTTATAATGATAGATAATGCAGAAAGAGGTACCACCGACAGGGACTTATGGCTCTTCCCCGGAAGGTATGAACTTCAGTTGATCAGAGCAAATTACATCACTGTCAATGAGGTAATCGAGGTCGTTGATGGTGAGGAGAACTTTTTTAGCTGGAACTTACAGAAAAATGTTGGAACCTTGAACGTGAATGTCCAACCGTCTGATGCCGAGCTGTTTATCAATAACGAAAAGTATGATCAACATCATGGTGTTGAGCTTCCTCCCGGAATGTATCGAGTAGAGCTTATAGCTGAAGGTTATCGCAGCCAATCAGAAAGAATAAATATGGAACTTAGAGAAACGGTTAATAGAGATTATTCTTTAGAACCGATATTCGGGAATCTCTTATTAGAAGTCTTTCCAACGGATACAACCGTAGAGATGTATTTTAAGGACGAAAAGGTGAGGACGGTCTCCGGATCATCAAGGATAACTGATTTATTGGCTGGTAATTATGAGCTAAGAGCATCAGCACCCGGCTTTGCCAGGCAAAGTAATAGAATAACAATAAGAGAGAACGAAACTGTCAGGTACAGTATAACATTATCAGAATCTGAGCCAGAGGATTCAGAAAGTTTAGAGGGTATGGTATTTGTCATCGGTGGGTCTTTTGATATGGGTTCAGGCAGGTCTGTCCAACAAGTTACGTTAAGTGATTTCTATATTGGCCAGTTTCCCGTTAGTCAATCCGAATGGCGTGAAGTAATGGGAAACAATCCTTCTCATTTTAATGGCAGTGATAATCCGGTTGAAAGGGTTACTTGGTTAGATGCTGTCGAGTATTGCAATCGATTGAGCACTCTAGATGGTTTACAGCCTGTATATTCCATAAATGATCAGACAAATACCGATGACTGGGGACGTGGTGATATAGCTGCTGACTGGAGTGCTAATGGTTATAGATTGCCGACAGAGGCTGAATGGGAGTATGCAGCAAGGGGTGGAAGCAGTTCTGATAATTACACTTACTCCGGTAGTGATGACATTGATGAAGTTGCTTGGTTTACCGGTAATTCAGGATATAGAACACGTCCTGTGGGGCAAAAGAAACCTAATGTGTTGAACGTTTACGATATGTCCGGCAATGTTTGGGAGTGGTGTTGGGACTGGTACGGCCGATTTGAAGACAGGGTTCATACAAATCCAACCGGGCCTAACAATGGAATTGCTGCGGTTTTAAGAGGTGGTTCTTGGCGTGATAACCACGATTTCTGCCGCGTTTACAGCCGTCATCGTTCTAATAGAGAAAGAGCATACAATTATGTTGGTTTCAGGGTAGCCCGGTCAGCAGAATAATAGGTAAATTTTCAGCAGATATAATTAATATGATGAGTCTTTTCAATTATACATGATTAATCAGCGTCTTTATGTTCTGTACCATAATTTTTATCTTTTTATCTGGGCGGTTGTTCTGCTGTATATATATATATATAAACTGCTAATCAATCCTTGACATCTATCAGGCAATAATCTCTTTTACCGGAGAGGTGAGCAAGAAATGAGCACCAATAACTTTTCAGGAGATAATAGTGGAAATCAAATGCGACCGCTTGAGAATAAACTACGGCGGCAATGCAGTTATAAACGAATTGAGCGCCGCTTTTCCTTCACGGGCAGTTAATATTGTCATAGGCAGTTCCGGCAGCGGGAAATCGGCCTTATTAAGAACTATTGCTGCATTAAACGATCCAACTGACGGTACCATCTATTACGACAGCAAGCCACATTGCGAACTGCAATCCCGCTTTATACGCTCTAAGATAGGTATGATTTTTCAGAGACCGACGCTATTTGAAGGAACAGTTTATAACAACCTTACGTTTGGCTTAGAACAGCAGAATATGCGCATAGATGATAAAGAAATCGAGTTAACACTCAAGCGGGTGGGGATTCCTACGAGCTATCTGAGCAAAAAAGGTAATGAGCTATCGATCGGTGAGCAGCAGCGTATATGTATAGTCAGGTCTTTGCTTCCTCGCCCGATTTATTTCTCCTTGACGAACCGACCTCAGCCTTAGACCCGCACAATTCAAATAAGGTGCTGCGACTGATCAAGAGCGTGAAAACCGATTTTGACAAGACGATTATCAAATCAATCCTTCTTAACCACATGAGATCATCCATTTTCATAACTGATGTTCGAGGCAATAGGCATCACATGAGACAAAATGCCCTTCCTGAGTCTGAAGTGAAAGAACTA
>PWNZ01000250.1 GCA_003564135.1 Candidatus Cloacimonadota bacterium | reverse complement strand
TTTACTTATAGAGATAACTATCGTTATGAAGAATTATTTATTGAAGGAATTGAAAATGATGAGAATCTGCTTGAAATCGGCGTTTATTCAGGTAATGAATGTGTCGGCGCAACCGTTTTTGAAAATGAATATCCGGTCAGTGTTTTAGCCTACACGCGTGAATGCCATCTTGATGAAGATATCTCTTTTGCTCTTTACTATGAAGGGGGAAGAGAGAAACGAATAGACAGAGTAAAAGCACGTAATAATCGTACCGGTGAATATACTTCGCAGGTTTTGAGACCGTTACAGCAGATTTATACACGTCTCCGTATAGAAGATAAAACCAGAGGACCTGTTATCCAGCCGCATTTGTCTTTGGGGCAAAATTATCCTAATCCGTTAGTAATTGGCAGTGAAAGCAGCAAATATAGATCCGCCGCAGGTTCAACAAGGATACCCTTTAGCATTCCCGGAAGAATGGATGTATCGTTAACTGTATATAATATCCGCGGTCAAAAAGTAAAACAACTTGTTGACAGAGAACTAAACGAAGGTAAACATATCTTAAGTTGGGACGGAACTAATGAGAAAGGTAAATCCGTATCGGCAGGTGTTTATTTCTATAAATTGGAAACACCGGTGGAAGTAAACACAAAGAAGATGTTGTTAGTAAGATAAAAAAAAGATTATTGAGTTACAGCCCTGCTGTCCTGTATTTGATGCAGGGCTGTAACTTTTAAAAATTTTAAGGAGGAGAAAATGTTTATTAGCAAGACGCTTATTAGATTAATAGGCTTAGTGATTGTTTTAGCGGCAGCAGTGTTCGTCAATCTCTATGCTCAGGAACGTGAATGGTTGTGGGCTGAAAAGATAGAGATAGATGGTGAAGATGATTCATTTTATGGTCCTCTACCATCGACATTAGATGATGAGGGCAATCTATATATTGCGGGATCTTTCATGGGAATTGCCTCATTTGGTGAAATTCAACTGCAAAGTGAAGGACGTCTTGACATATTTGTTGCCAAATTAAACAATACCGGCGAGTGGGAATGGGCTGTCCGTGCCGGAGGTACGGATTTATGCAGAGTAGGCGATATTACTTTAGATAGTGATGTAAATATTTATATTGTAGGCCATTTTTTTGGATCAATAAATTTTGGTGAGACACAGTTGGGAGGTGATTATTACGAGGGCACATTTGCAGCAAAATTGCGTAATGATGGTGATTGGCGGTGGGTTAGGGAAGTACAAGGTAATATTCGTTCTCCTTATATCCATGGGATTGTTTCTGATGACGAAGATAATCTTTATGTAACCGGTATTTTTTGGCGCAACGTAATCTTCGGGGATATAATTCTTAATATTGAAGGTGGATGGAGAATTTTTGTTGCTAAAATTGATACGAGAGGCGAATGGCAGTGGGCAGTGAATACAGATGGATATGGTTTTCACCGCAGCGACGTAATAACAGTTGATAATGATAATAATATTTACATTGCCGGTCTATTTAATAACGAAATTATTTTTGGTGATATGGTACTGGTAAATGATGCTCGGTTAGCTCAATACGACCTTTTTGCTGTTAAGCTTGACCGTGAAGGCGAATGGCAGTGGGCAAAAATAGTTGGTGGCGATGTTAATAATCAAGAGATTGAAAGTTTCGCCTTTGCAACTAGCATTGCAGTAGATAATGACGATAATTTTTATTTGACAGGAGTATTTAAAGGAATAGTATATTTTGGTGAAATTGAACTAATAAGCAGTTCACCTGATAATATTATTTATCTAAGGGATCCTTTTGTCGCCAAAATAGATTCAGAAGGTGAATGGGAATGGGCAATCCCAGATGAAGGTTTTTGGCCTTCGGATATTTCCTTGGATAATGCGGGTTATGGTTACATTACCGGAGGATACAGGCATGCGAGTTTTGGCGAGATAGAGTTGATAAGTGATGTTAGGGATGCCTTCTTTGCTAAAATTGATTCTCGTGGTGTATGGCAGTGGGCAAAAGGTACGGAAAATACTGATTTTTGTGCAGGTTTAAACATTCTTCCGTATGATAATGGAACTATCTACCTAACAGGGTATTTTGAAAATGAAGCTGTATTCGGTGAAACCGTATTGCAAAGTACGACAGAGAGAAATTTCTTTGCTGCAAAGTTAGGTGTATTATTCCCTTACCCTTCGGCAGCGAAGGAGCCTATACCGGCAGATGACTCTGTGGACGTTTCGGTGGATTTGAGTCGTTTAAGCTGGAGCTATGAAGCGGCTGACAATTACACCGATCCTGCCGGATTCAGGGTGTATCTTAATGATACAGGTGAATTTGACGATGAAGATGATTTCGTTTGGGTGCCTTATATAGAGGAGCAAGTTGAATATAACAGCGCTGAGATATTACCCGAACAGCTTGAGTATAAGACGACATATTTTTGGAAGGTAGTTCCTACTACCAGAGAGAACGGTATTGGTGAAGGCTATGATGCTCAGGATATTCCTGTGTGGTCATTCACAACAGAATTGTATCCTAATACTGTGGTTGCAGTAAACCCTTATCCTTCTGATGATAGTATCGGTGTTTCTGTTGATTTAGAGGAATTAAATTGGGATTATATAGGTGATGAGGCGTATACCAATCCGTTAGGTTTTCGCGTTTATTTCAATGATACGGGTGAATTTGACGATCAAGATGAGTTCGTTTGGGTGCCTTATATAGAGGAACAAGTTGAATATGACTGCGCTGAGATACTGCCCGAACAACTTGATTATAAGACGACATACTATTGGAAGGTAATACCTACTACTAAAGAAGAGGGAACAGGTGAAGGTGAAGACGCAGTAGATGTTCCGGTATGGTCGTTCATAACCGGGGAACCGGTCTCCGTTGAAGATGAAATGCTGCCGGCAGTGACCGAATTGCGTAGAAACTATCCCAACCCCTTTAATCCCGACACAATAATCGAGTTCAGCCTTAAGGAAGAAGCCGAAGTGCGGATAGTTGTCTATAATCTTAAAGGTCATATGGTGAGAACCCTTCAAGACGGTATAATGAAAGCAGGAAATCATCGTCTTCATTGGGACGGAACCGACAACAG
>PWNZ01000144.1 GCA_003564135.1 Candidatus Cloacimonadota bacterium | reverse complement strand
GTCCTGGTTATTTTACAGGTTGCGGAGCATCGAATTGTTGACAAACTATTAGCAGTTTAAGATGATTTTCGGTTAGTTCCGCATGAATCGCGAATAATCAGTTCGGGATTAAGTACTACATTCATAATATTGGAGTCCTTGTTTTTGAGTCTTTTATATAAAAGTTCAGCTGCATTTACACCCAATTCATAACCCGGCTGCTTCACGGTAGTCAAAGGAGGTGTTAAAGCCTCTGCCCAGGTGGAGTCATCAAATCCAATCAACGCTATTTGATCGGGAATCGAAAGGTTTTGTTCATGTATTTCCTTTATGCAGCCAAGTGTCATTAGGTTATTTGCAGAAAAAACAGCAGTTGGAGGTTTTTTTAAATCTAACAGTTTTTTCATAGCTTCCCGTCCGCCGGCTTCTCTAAAATGGCCATATGTTATCAGTTCTTTTATCAAGGGTAACCCGGCTTCTCCTAATGCATTTTTATATCCTCTAAACCTTGCCTCAGAATTACTCAATCCTTTGATGCCGTTTATGATACCTATTCTTTTATGGCCGTTCTGAATTAATCTTTGAACGGCAAGAAAGGCACCCTTTTCATTATTGATGGAAACAGTATCGAAAGGGAAGCTATTTTTAAGTCTGTCAATCAGGACCAGGGGAAGTCTATCAGAAACCAGTTTGTCAAAAAGCTGATAGTTTCCTGCTGTCGGTGCTATAATTACTCCGGAAACCTTTTCAGAGATCATAGAATTCAGAAAAAATATTTCTTTTTCAGTACTCTCATTTGTGTTGCAAATGAATATTACATGTTCTTTTGCATAAGCAAATTCTTCAACGCCTCTTGCTATGTCCGCAAAAAAGGGGTTGTTAATGTCAGAAACTACCAATCCAAATATCAGGGATTCTGTCGCTTTAACCTTCATTCTTCTCGCAACATTATTACGCTGATAGTTCAATTTTTTCGCAACTTTCTGAACCTGTTCAATAGTTTCATTTTTTACTTTATCAGAACCATTTAATACCCTGGAAACGGTAGCTGTGGAAACACCGGCAATTTTGGCAATTTGTTTTATAGACATGTTTTTACGAACGTTGGTTGATTCAAAAATTAACGTAATACCATTGGCATACAATAAGATGCTTCTCACTCAAATAAAAGCGTAAAATCATCAATCAGGTCAGGTTTTACGTGAGACAGTGTGGCCATACTCTTAGAGGAGGTTAAAAAAAGACTTGTAAACTTAATTATTAATGTTGCATTTTTAAAATGTAATCGTTTTCTTCATAAAAGAACAAAAATGAATGAACTTATTTGTGTAAATGAATGCTCTGCAATAAGTTATGTATGCCTATCGGAAGGAAGCGTTACATAAATAATGTAAACGTATACAATTATTCGTTATTATATTTGAACAACCAAAATCTGAAAGCACGCAGGAATAGTGATTGAAAATTAGAAAATTGCATATTTAAACTGCTGATAAATAAGGTTTATAAGTAAGAATGCACTCATTAATGCTTTACATGCTATAACCAATCAACTTACTAAACACATAAAACAAAAAAATGCGAATTCTCTACATTAATCCCAAAAGTAGTATACCCTTCATAACAACCCTGTCAGTATTATTACTACTATCATTCATCCATGACATTGCAAAAGCACAAGTAGCTTCAGATGAAGCTGAGCATATTACCGTTTTTTATGAAGAGGGCCGGTATGGCGGGTGGCCTGCCAATATTGGTATGTGGAATTGGGATGATGAGATATTGGTGGGATTCATAGAGGCAGAATATCGGCAAACGGATGGATTTCATACTTATGACCGAAGTACGGCAAGAACCAGATTAGCACGTAGCCTTGATGGCGGGTACACCTGGACTATTGAAGATGCCTACGAGCGAGGGCATACGGCACGGGCTTTTGACCACGAGCTTCCTGATGATATCGCTGTAGCACCAAAGAAATTAAAGGAAAAGATCGATTTTACTCATCAGGATTTTATAATGACACTGCGATTTGAGGATACTTTTCACCGGGGTCCAACACATTTCTACTATTCCTATAATCGTGGTAAAAAATGGGAAGGGCCCTATCGGTTTCCAAATCTCTATTCTCCTGGCAATGCATCACGAACAGACTATATAATTCATGGCGAACATGATTTAAGTGTATTTCTTACGATGACCAAAGTTAATGGGAGAGAAGGCAGAGTCGCTCATGCCCGAACTACAGATGGAGGATTAAACTGGGAAATTGTCTCATGGCTGGGTCTTGAGCCGGCCGGATTTGATATTATGCCTTCTTCGGTACGGTTATCTCCGACCGAGATACTAACAGTCATCAGAACAAGAACCGGTGACAGCTTTGATCTATTGACCGCATATCTTTCAGAGGATAGCGGTGAAAGCTGGAAACAGGTCAGGAATCCGGTAGCTGATGCCGGGCGGGGCGGATCACCCCCGGCTTTAATCAAAATGGAGGATGGTCGTCTTGCGTTGGCTTATGCATTTCGCAGTGAATACGGTTCTCGCATTTGCCTCAGAATCAGTTCGGATAACGGTCGCACCTGGAGTGATGAAATACCGTTGCGGTTGGGTGACGGAGCAAACAGGGATGTGGGCTATCCTCGTATCGTGCAACGGCCGGACGGCAAACTGGTAGTTGTTTACTACTGGAATAATGCTCTTCGCGATCCTTCGAATCCCTACCGGTATATCGGGGCAACTATTTTCGACCCTGAAAACTGGAAATAAAAGCCCTTGGCATACCTGCTGACCCTCCCTTTAATTTGACCCCCTCCCAATAATTCAGCCAGATAAAAGTAGATAATCGGATTTCCGAACTTTTTACCTGTTATGAATGACAGGGAGGGAGTCAGTCGAATACATCGGCCACCCGTCTCCACATTACTGTCCATCAAATGGACATGGTCATTGTTGGAGCGGGAACCCGGAGTATTAATCGTTTCGAATGAGCCAGACATCCGAGACGATGGTCCCCCAGCCGCCGGTATTGCGCCAGACACTGGTCTCGGGTTCGCCCCACTCGCCGATGCCATCCTGCTTTTTGAGCCAGACCTTCAACTCACCGTCGG
>PWNZ01000200.1 GCA_003564135.1 Candidatus Cloacimonadota bacterium | reverse complement strand
ATATTTCGTAGCGCTGCTCCGTCAATATAGCCAAACAGTCCCTGTTGGGTCACATTTCTGTCAATAGTCAAGTTCTCTATCAGGTAATGCTGACCGTCATAAGAACCTTCAAACCTTGTAGTAGCATCGCCGATAGGTTCCCAGTTATCAATACCTGCTAAATCGATATCTTCCGTTTGCTCAAAATGAGCGTCCAGAAAGTATCTCATTCCGCTGAGCTGGTTTGCATTGGAAATCAAATATGGCTCGGCAGCGGTACCTTGCCCTTCATAGTCGCTGATTATTACAAATAATGTTGGTGAATGTTCCGATTCAGACTGCTCGCCATCAATCATATAGACGGCAGTTACGCTGTAATTATACGGCTCCCAATAATCTACGTTCATATCAACAAACTCTTCCTCCTCTACCAATTCAGGAGTGATTCTTTGCTCGTTACGATACACATAGTAACCTAAAGGCTCAACCACCGAAGGTGCAGCCCAGGTTAAAGATACTCTGTCCTCGGCTTCGCCTACCTCCGCCGCTACATTTGAAGGGGGTACATAGACATCAACAATACTGTGTTCCGGAGCTTCATCACTGAACCAGGCTAACCAGGGATAAGAACCGTCTTCTATATTCCAGATAGGTTCATCCGTAAAATCCCAGCGAACATAGTTTGCTTGCTGCAGCATCTGGGCAGTATTTCGCGCTTCTCCACCACCGGGAGATTCTGCTACACCGGTAACTTCGGCATTCCAGTAGCTGTTCTCAACAACTCCCACCGTGCCGGAAACTACTAATCCACCTATAGGGCCGGGTCCATCGGTTTCAATGCCAACTACTGCAAAACTGTTTTCTATAGGTCGGTTAGAATTACCTCCAACTAATCCACCAAAAGTTCCCTGGGGATTTGTTGAAATTATATTACCTAGAGAATAACAGTTAATAACCGATCCACTGGCTAGATTGCCAACTATACCGGCAGCGGAAGGGGGATTTGCACCGGTTGATGACATATCAACCAGAGCAAAGCATTCTTCAATCGGACCGGTCGCTCCATGCCAACCGACGATACCGGCAGCTCTACCGCCTGAACCATTGTCGGTGAACCGCATATCAACCCAGCAACGGTAGAAACTCGTATTACCATAAGTCCGTCCGACTAAACCACCCTGATTAGTATTAATAAATTCTCGTTGACCAACAGCCGAACAGTTTCTGATCACGGTATCATAAGCTAGACCGGTCAATGTGCCCGAATTGCTGTTGACTCTGATGTCAACACCTCTGAGATGAATGTTTTCGAGCATTGCATTCTGAGTAACCCCAAAAAGACCAAATGTGCCCAGATAAGAGTTCCTTCTCACGTTCCTAATCTCAAAACCGGATCCATCATACTTCCCGTGAAAGCGGTTATCGTTGTCACCAATTGGCACCCAGTCGGCAACACCGCCAATATCAATATGAGATGTTTGTTCAAAGTGAACATTGGTGTGGGCAGCACCGACATAATCATTTGCGATGAGCTGTAAGTGGGCTAACTGGTTAACCTGAAACGGATCATCTGCTGAGCCGTCTCCACCGGCAAACTGTGCAAAACTAACTACTGCAAAACTCGCCAACAGAAAAGTGAAAAATAACCGTCCTATTGACATACTTCTTGTTCCTCTAATAATAAGCATACTTCCTCCTCAATTTACTTATAAATATACGCTTAGACCTAATTGTGTTTACTGAATAAAATCGTGAATTTGTCTCCTCTCATGATTTTTACTTAATTATGTGGTTATCATCCATAGCCGGAACCGTACGTTCGAATTAAAACAATACCTACGATTGGTATAACAGGGCAACTTGGCGCTTTCCTTTTATACAATAACATAATACCGTTCATCTTAGTCAATTTGAACCTCCTCAAATCCAACTTGCTAATTGCATGAACATAGAGGGCTCAGCCCGTCAGTTCTTGGCATTGTTAAAACCCATAAAACAAACTTTGACAAAAAACAATTTAGATTTTTGTCCATCTTACTTTACTCCTGTTACATTAATCAGGCCTGAAGTCGATGATCGATAGACCTGCTTTTTACTTTGAGTTTGAATGTTTTCCGGGTCTTAAATTATGTCAAGCTTTATTTTTAATTTTACCTGTCTCGAGGTCATAAAATCATCCTAAATCCCTTATCTAGTGGGATACATTGCTTATTAAAAAAAAATCCTTTTACTTTGGATACCAAGCGGGATTATATTTAACAGAAGCTGTGAACCTCAGCATGTCATAAACAAAATTCCAGAAAATAAACTCGCATAGGGATAGACACATGCTGCTTTTCAGAGGCAGAAATAACAAAGTCCAACTGAAACCAATTCATCAGCCTACCCCGAACTGCCTAGATGAATAGGGGTTATTGTTTTTGTCGTGATTAAATCCAAATAATGCAGTAGCTTTCCGGAAGACAGTCCAATCTCTTTTTTTTATTTCACCGGGGGATGCTATGAACACTGAAACGAATCAGAGCAAGATGCTCTGGAGAGTGAACAGTGAACAATGAACAGTGAACAATGAACAGTGAAGAATGAAGAGTGAAAAAGTTTAGTGATTAGAGCGTAGAGAATGTAGAATTTAGAATGTAGAATTGAGCGGAGAGCGGAGGGCAAAATAAGTTGAGAGTTTAGAGTTGAGAGTTGAGTACCTTATCAATAATATTCTGCTTTTTTTGGCAGAATATTGTACGGACAGGACACTGAGCCTGTCCTCAAGTGAAGAAAGCGTTAATGGCAGGCAAAGGACAGGCACGGTGTCCTGTCCGTACATAATTTGGTACCGGCTTGTCCGGGTTAGGGTTTAGAGTTGAATGAAGAATATCGTGAAGACTTTGTTCTTGGTTGATTATTAAGACCTTATCAATAATGTTGACTCCGGCGAGCTCGTTTAAAAAGATTAGTTGCCGTACTTCGTCCAGCGAGCTAGTAAACTCGGTACGTGTTTTTTTGGCAGAAAATTGCCGACTGACCCGGTTAAACAGAAAAAAGGTTTCACGGGTTAAAAAGTCAGAGATCCGGTTCACTTTACACAATTCTAAACCGCGAAAAGGGATAACTTATGTACGGACAGGACACCCT
>PWNZ01000142.1 GCA_003564135.1 Candidatus Cloacimonadota bacterium | reverse complement strand
TAATGTATCTGAAAAGCAAAAGCCGCCAAGATTCTTTGTCTGGCGGCTCTCGATTTGTTTCCTCCAAATGGAAGGATCAACTTTTGTCACTAACCCACTCGTAAAGTTCCTTAGCTAAATCTAACGTTTGCTGCTCGCTAATCCATCCCCGAGCAATTGCAAAACGTGCCGCTTCTCTGTAACATTCTAATTTTAATGCTCCTTCACTTTTTTCGTCTATCGTGTTTTTTTGATCTACAAATGCTTCATCCTCTTCAAAAAACTTATCTAAACATTCAGTAGCCAACTCAAAACGACCTTCTTTACTTAACTCCTTCATGTCATCTGCCTCATAACCATATCTATCAAACCTTTCGTTATACCACAACCATTCTCCTTTATAGAAAAGTCCAAAGGGGAAAAAGTTTGCCCTGGCTTTAGCACACTTCACTAAAACTTCTTTTACCTCTGCTTTAGTAGAACAAGGAAAAACTAAATTATTACAATTTAGGTGAACAACAAGTTTATAATCTTCCATGATTTTTTTGATTTTACGTATCTGATTTTAAAAACTCTCACCCTTTATCCTTGAGATTATTTTCAGAGCGTAGGAACAGCAAATATTCTCCGAAAATTAAGGCTTGTCTAATTTACGCTGGGGCTCCAATTTGCATTTAAAGGGTGAGAGCGACCTTGCCAGATCCTGCTGAATAAAACAAATGTCTATCACACAACAAACATACGCAAAAATTTTCAAACCACCAAATAATTAACGATATTTTTTCTTTTGAAAAGCTCTTCCGAGATCAAAATTTTCAGATTCAGGATCATCGGGAGTTAGGTTACTCGATGATTCTGCGCCTATTAGAGCGTAGCCAGCTGCAACAAGCCCATCAAAAAATTTCAATTGATCAGACGAATTAATATCAATACAATCTGTCACAAAACTCATAAAACTCTCCTTATGACCATGAAATTCTATATACCTATTTAGAACCTGAAAAATTTGCTCCTTGGATTTGGTTTGAGTGCTCATCCCGGGGGTGTCTTTTATTTTCCCCGTCACAGGATCAGTAGCAAATAATAGATACCCCGCATATTTCCACGCAATTAAACTCTTCAAAAACCCATCGACATTTGTTTCTGGAAATATCATACTAGAGTAGAATATAGCACACATCAGCATATCTAAAACATACTCATCGTCTGACCCGGCACGGTAAACGTAGTACGCAACAAGACCACCCGTCTCCCAATCCTTAACCTCTTTATCAACCGGATCAATTGCAAAATCACGATTCCTTACAACCGCCCCACCGCCTTTAGAGCGACCGAGGTGTTTGCTACTTTTAGTGGGTGTTACAGTGAACTTAAAGGGATCTGCCCCGAGGGTGTGTTTGGGATCTCCGGGAAACCAGTGACCATCTTTCCTTATTCTTCTATTTGTTCCTTTCGTATCCAATAGCTCCCATCTCCCGTTTATCTCATCCACCTCAAAAATAACCCTTCCCAATAACTTAGAAATGTCTAATCCTGCCTGGATAATCTGGCCAGAGGTCATGGGCACACCATCATTACTCATCCAGTAGAAATTCCCCCTTACGGTAAGGGGTGTCCTTAATCGGGAGAGCTCCGCTTTACGATTGGTTAAGATTTGCATATTAAAATCCGTCCCTCCCTCATTGGAGATGAAGCAGTCCGAATAACTCCGAGGGTAGAGTCTCTTCCTCTCACGATACTTAGAAAGACTTTCCACATCACCCTTCCTTAGAAGACTTTCCTCAGCACTCACCAACCATTCTCTTGCTCCAATCTGTCTTTTTATGTGCCTTGCCTGTGCGGGAGTGGGGGTATCTATTACAGACTCCCCATACGGCCCGATAAACCCCTCAAGACCATCTTCGGCAGAGATGAATATCCTGGCCATCCCTGAAGAGGTTTGGCTCTTTCCAGGTATCCTTTCATAGAAGTCACTCTCATCACTTAAAATCTTAAACTCCTTCCCTCCTGAGCCCTCTAATTCGTATACCGTAGTAGGAAAAACTGTGCGCCCTATTATAACAGCACCATCAGCCCGACCGAGACACTCTTTCTGAACACCCCATCTTTCGGACACATCTTCTAAAACAGTCTTCCCCGCCTCTTCTACTTGAAGATAGGTAAGATAATCTCCCTCATAGAATTTCCTTCCTGCTGAATTGGCATAAGTAAATTTAGTATTCATAACAGGACAATCCACTAAAGGATTCTCCACCCACTGCATTCCCGAGACGGGAGCGGAAGTACCTTTCCATATAGGTCTAAAGAAGAAGGGGAATTTCTGCCATGCCTTTAAAAGCTTATTCTTATAATGTTCGGCAGAGTTCATCTCATCAAAAGACTGCATTCCGAAGTGCCCGCCCACCTTAAATAAGGTATCTCTGTATCCTGCGGTAAGAAATTTGTGAGTAGCACCATCCCTACGGTGTTTAGGGTAGAGGAATCCATAAAAAGTTCTTGCTCCGATGTCGTTCCCTTTTTCATCTTCATGGGTGTTCCAGATATATTTAGCAAAAAGAAATATCCGCCTATCCCTGTCACGATAATCAAATATCTCACAATCGGGAGCAGACCAATAATTAAGATAGAACCAATGGTCTTCTGTTATGTAGGTAGGCTTGCCGTTTATAAAATACCACTTGCCATATAGGGCGTGATAGATTTGGCTCTTGATCCACTCTATTTCTTTTTCGTATTCGTCTTTGTTCTTTTCAAGAACTTCCCACATTCCTGCTACATACTTTTGCTCCGTGAAGACTTGGTCTCTTTTTTTCTCATAGACCTTCATTATATGTGAGCGTGTCCGATCTTCGAGTCTTTTAAGCCTGGGAGGGTATTTCTCGTATTGAAAGACCTGATCGGGAGACCTCTTACCATATCCTTCAATATGCCTCAAAGCAGGAGGCGAGGGGAGTTTTATGGTAATAGGATTCAGGTCAGGATCATTGTCGTTGACTGTGAATGTTTTGTCGTGTTCTTTGTATTCGAATTTGTTTGACATTAAAATAACCTTGTTTGCATTTTATGTATCTTAAATCGCTTCTCTTGTGCTTCGTAGTATTCCGGATCAACCTCAAAGCCATAAAATTCAATG
>PWNZ01000010.1 GCA_003564135.1 Candidatus Cloacimonadota bacterium | reverse complement strand
TTGAAGGAACGGTTGAAGCAGAAGTGTTTGAAAATTATACAAATTGTGGAGGTGAGGTCATTTATTTATGGGAATTCACAGATCCATGCGGAAGAGTGATACAGCACCAACAAGTAATCACAGTTGAACCTGCTCCACAAGCTGAATTTATCGATCCTCCCAATGATATTTTTGTCCAGTGTGAAGACTTCCCCTCCCCGGACATTCCCCTCAGCTATTCAAACAATGAAACCGGAACCTGTGAAATATCCGGTGAAGTTATGCCTGAAGTAAACGGAAGTTACGATGGTTGCGGAGGGGAGGTGACGCTTTTGTACAGCTTTACCGACGATTGTGGAAGGACTATACAATACATTCAAACCATTTTTGTAGAGCCCGCTGATCTGCCGGAATTTACAGAGACCTTCGATCAGGAGTCCATCAGTTGTGAGGAAGCCTTAACTTTTTTCAACAATCCCCCGCTTTTGGAATACTCCAACAATACGACTGGATTCTGCGAACTCAGTGGAACTGTGCCCCCCGATATGGATGGGGAATGGGATGAATGCGGAGGCAATATTACGCTGACGTGGACTCAGGAAATTTGTGGAACGCTACTGGAGTACTCGCACACCATGGAAGTTGAACCGGCTCCCCCGGCCACTTTTACAGACCTGCCTGAAGCACCTGTTTTGGAGTGTGGTGATCCGGTTCCGGATCCCTTCCCCCTGACTTACACCAATAACCTGGAAAGCCCTTGTGAAATTAACGGGTCGGTTGATCCCGAGATAGCTTTTAACGGAAATCAAATTACCTACACCTGGACTTTTACGGATCAATGTGGACACACCATCGAACACTTTTGGGAATTGGAGGCATTTCCAGCTCCGGATCTGGTACTCAATCCTTCAACCGTTTCAATTTGTCGGGGAGAGGAGATCGATTTGGGAGCTTTTAATATCCACGATCAAAACAGCACCAATCCAACCATCACTTTCCACGATGCCACTCCTCCTACAACCGGGAATGAAATTGGACCCATCATTTCTCCGGATGAGACCATCAATATATTTACCTTAGCCACTACAGCTGATGGGTGTGAGGACATTGCAGTACTGACTATACAAGTGGATGAAAGCAATTCTGCAGGTGAAGACGGCAGCGATCGATTTTGCTTTGGTGAAGCCGGCGATGTCAATTTCTGGTCCTACCTCGGCAGTGATTACGACACCGGTGGACAATGGGTGGATGTGGACAATACCGATGTCAATCTTAGCGATCCATCGTCCGTCAACTTTTCTTCACTCAACCCGGGATCATACACTTTCAACTACACCTTTCCTCCCATTGGTGGTTGTGCAGGAGATACGGCTGAAGTAATTGTCGAATTACTGCCTGAGATAGAAGTCAATATTGCGGCCGTAGTCTGCAGTGAAGACAATGAATTTTACGAGGTCAGCTTTTCCACGATTCCCGACTTCCAGGTGGAAGCTTCAACGGGAGACCTCTCTGACGAAGGTAATGGAAATTATCTCATTTCCAATATTGACCTTTCCGAAAACCTGACCATAACAGCTTCCATTGCGGGTATCAGTTGCAGTCAAACTTTTACAGTGAATGCTCCGGACTGCTCCTGCCCCAGTGTACCGGTTCCTTTGAGCGGAGGGAATTTTACCCTATGTTTGGGTGACTCTATTCCCACATTGAGTGTAACACTTCAGAGCGACAGTATCGTTGCCAATTGGTACGACAGCCCAAGTGGTGGAAACCTCCTGGCTGAAGATACCCTTCTGTATTTGCCCAATGTTTCTGAACCCGGCAATTATCGATTCTACGTCGAATCACAGCACATCGAATTTCCCAATTGTGTAAGCTCTGTGCGCGCTGTAGTAATTTTGGATATTCTATCGGGACCCAATGTCAACAATGCCATGTTGGAATCCTGCGACATCGACGGAAATGGAATGGGTGAATTCGAGCTCGAGGACGCCATTCCCCAAATCAGTGGGAATCCGAACCACAGCTTCACCTTCCACCTCTCAGAGGAAGATGCCTTAAATGGTGACGATCCCCTGTCTTCACCCTTTAATAATTCAGAAAGCGGAGGTCAAGTATTGTATGTCGCAGTCACCAATACAAGTGGGTGCACCAGCATTTCTGAACTCGACCTCAGCGTTTGGCCATCCATTGATATGGCCACAAACATCCAAAATCCCATTTGCGTTGAGGACAATGGCCAAATCTCTGTGGTGGCTTCCGGCCCATTTCAGGATTTTGAATACAGTCTCGATGAACAAAATTGGGTAGAAGAACCCTATTTCGAAAATTTAGAAGCCGGAAATTATACCATTTTTGTAAGAGATGAACAGGGATGTACCGCTATGGAAGATGTGATCATTGAGCCCGGACTGGAAATCGAAATTTCTCAATTCTCCGCCATTTGTGACCCCAATGATACTCCCGAAGACCCGGATGATGATTTTTACGTCGTTACCTTTTCGCTGGAACACAACCAAAACAATAACGGAACCTTTGAACTCGAAATCGACAATACCACTTACGGTCCATTTGATTACGAACAAAGTCAGGAAATTATTCTGCCGGCGGATGGTGAAACCTATACAATGGTATTTACCGACTCTGATACCGGTTGTGAAATTGAATGGGAATTGGGACCACTCAACAGTTGTTCCTCCGATTGTCTAATTCAGATCACGGATATACAGGAAAATTGTAACGACAACGACACACCGGCCGACCCGGAGGATGACTTTTACACCATAGGCTTCAATACTACTGTGTTTAATGCAGGAGATGACAGTTTGGCCATCATCCTTGTAAATGGGGATCCGGTCGATACGGTTGCCTACGGACAGCCCGTTGAAATCACCCTTACGGCAGATGGTTCTCAGGCAACCATTGAAGTCATTGATTTCAATGACCCGGATTGCAGTGCATCTTTTCAAACTGATGAACTCGAACCTTGCTCGGATGATTGTCTGATTGAACTGGTGCTCAATTCCGTCAGCTGCGACAACCAGGGCACTGAAGAGGATATCGAGGACGACACTTTTACCGCTTTCGTTACGGCCAATGAATTGAACAGCAGTTCGGACAGCTGGTATGTGCAGGGGGAACCCG
>PWNZ01000024.1 GCA_003564135.1 Candidatus Cloacimonadota bacterium | reverse complement strand
GGATCAAATTCAATCTATAAAAGGTCAGTATGGTGCTGTATATCGTTTTAACGGAGGATGGATTGGAGAAGTCAATCTCAATCTTTTTTATGGGCAAATGTACAAAATTACTCTTGTGGACACTGTTGATGAACCAATTACAAATGTTCACTGGAATATTCCGCAAGGTCGATCTTCATCTGAACGTCAGCCTCCGCCGAGACCGAGCCCTCAGCATTTCGATATATCTTACGGTCCTGATTATGAATCAATCTTTATAGCAGACATTGCAGATGATGAAGATGTAGTCGAGATCGGGGTATATGTTGACGGTGTCTGCGTCGGTGCTTCGGTCTTCGAAGATAGTTATCCTTTGGAGATATTGGCTAACACTGATGAATATCACCTTAATAAAACGATAACCTTTGTCCTTTATCTGGACGATGAGAGTTATGAAGTATATGATAATGTACTGGTGAAGGGTCTTGATACCGGTCAGTATTCGAGGCAGACTCTTAATGCTCAGGAAAACCTGTTTTCGCTCATTGAGCTTGACCGTACCGGACAAAGTAGAAACCTTGCCGTTGAGGATAGTGATAAAGAAGATACTTTGCAGCCGATGTTGAGGCTTGAGCAGAATTATCCCAATCCGCTCAGCTTAAGGACAGGGATTCAGGGACATGTTCAGACCAGCATAGCCTTATCTATACCGGAGAATATGCCGGTTGAACTCAGTATTTACAACATCAGAGGTCAACTGGTAAAGTCTCTCATATCCGGAGAGATAAACCAAGGTGAGCATACTGTCGGCTGGAACGGCAGAGACAATAACAATAATAAAGTAGGTTCCGGGATCTATTTATATAGACTGGAAACAGCTAAAGAAACGATAACCAGAAAGATGCTTATCGTAAGATAGCGTGGAACAATATGGCAACACGGATTCTGCAGATGAAACAGATGCTTATAGATAAATCATATATAGACTATCCGTGTTTATCCGTTGAATCCGTCAGATCCGTGTTGCTATTAAATAAAGGGCAGGCGCGGTGTCCTGCCCGTACAATTTGTTAAGGAGTAATAATGAAGACCATCATAATACTACTAAGCTTGTTCATTCTCAATTCTCAATTCTCAATTCTCAATTCCACACTTTGGGAAGTCAAACAGGACGGCACAGGCGATTTTACCACTATCACTGCCGGAATTGATGCCGCTCAAAGCGGAGATACCCTTCTTGTCCATCCGGGAATCTATTACGAGAATATCGATTACGGCGGTAAGGACATTGTCATCACCAGCCTCTTCCGGATTGAAAGCAACGACCGCAGATATATCAAAGAAACTGTCATTGACGGTGGTCACAGTGGGAGGGTTGTAAGTGTTAACTCCGGAGAGACAAAAGCTGCTATTCTTTCCGGTTTTACAGTCAGAAACGGAAGAGACCCCTACTGCGGCGGGATATTTGTGGAAGATTATACTTCGTTTACAGTACAATACTGCATTATTGAACATAATCATTCCCAGCAACGTGTAGGAGGTGTAAAAGCCTGGACCATGCGTGCAACAGTATTCCTTATCGGAAACATTATCAGGCACAATACCGGTGGCCATACCGGTGGTGTTTGGATCGGAGGCGGTGACGGTTCATTTCTTTGTAACGATGAACCGAATAGTATATACCACAATTATGGTTCACGGTTTAGTGATCTCGTACTTAATAGCTCGACTCAGGCAGAAATTGTTATTGATACCATGACTGTTCAAACACCGGATCGTTTTTTCTTAGATTATGATGATCGCCATACACCTCCCGGTTTCGAGGTTATCGTTAACCATGGCAAGATCGATCCGGTAGCAGCTGATCTGTATGTCAGCCCGCACGGTTGTGACGATAACAGCGGTCTCTCCCCGCAAGAGCCGCTGCAGAGAATCGCTACAGCATTGATACGAATCCAGCCCGACAGAGAACAAAGAAGAACGATTCATCTTGCCGAAGGGGTTTATTCGCCTTCTTTGAACAATCAATGGTTTCCGTTAGGAATGAGAGATTACGTTGATCTTGTGGGAGCAGATAAAGAGACCACCATCCTCCACGGAGATGATGAATACGTTTTGCTTATTCCGCGGGGAAGGCATAACATACCATTACCCCCGAAAGGAGAACAGATATTCACTATCAAGAACTTGACTTTAACAAATGCTTTTGACGCTTCCGGCTATTCGAGACCTGCTTTCGGAGCATTATGGTTTACCGCTGTAGAGCATTTTACTCTTGAAAATCTAAACATCACCAACACCGTCACTGCTTCCGACATTCGTAGTCACAGACTTAATCAATTCCAAAGCTGCAATGAATTCACACTCAAGAACTTAGATATTAATAACAACAAGATTTGTACCAGAAGATCACCATCCCCATCGAGGCTTTTAACCATCCATGGTATGTGGTATGGGGATACGATGTATGGTGAGAATATCCGCATCCGTAATAATCATTCAGAAACCGGTGGAGGAAGGATGTTTACAAAAGGTGTGCCGCATGAACCGCAGCCCTACCACATGACCTTTGCTAATCTGGAGATTACCAACAATTCCAATAGAAGTGAAGAGGTTTATGATTGGGGTATGCAATTCACTGTAGGAGCTAAGATACGGCTTATCAACGCTACCGTCTCCGGCAATAGAGTCCCCAGTGCCCGTAACCCGGCACCTTTTATGATTGACAATTACTATTCGAGTTATGAATTATCTATCTATAACAGTATCCTTTATGATAATGGTGGTGAATATCAAATATTTCTATCCCGGCATCCGTTTTACCCTGGAGGACCGGATATCATAAATGTCTCCCATTCCTTGATAGAAAACGGAGAAGATGCTATAATTGCTGTTTATGATGTTCCGTTTATCCTTAATTGGGGTGAGGGTAATATTGATGAGGATCCTCTGTTTGTGGGTAAATATAATGAGTTTGGGGATAAAAACCGCTATCCCTATATGCTTTCAGAAGATTCACCGGCACGCGGGGCGGGTACTTTGGATATACCTGATTTTGATTTTCCGGAGTATGATTTGGCGGGGAACCCGCGGAAAGTGGACGGACAGATAGATATGGGGGCTTATCAATATCATAAACCAACGACGAACATCGAGGATGAAGAG
>PWNZ01000095.1 GCA_003564135.1 Candidatus Cloacimonadota bacterium | reverse complement strand
GAGTTTAGAGTTTAGAGTTTAGAGTTTAGAGTTTAGAGTTTAGAGTTTAGAGTTTAGAGTTTAGAGTTTAGAGTTTAGAGTTTAGAGTTTAGAGTTTAGTGAATAGGGAAAAACGGGATGAATCAGAGCAGGGATGCTCTGAACACTGGTGAGAGCCACCGAGGACACCGGAGGCGGAGAAAATAAATCATTGAAAAGTCAAAAAAAACTTGACAACCCTGGCAAAGCTGTGAGACATATCATTTGTAATGAGAATGGCTCGACAGAGCAATACGGATCTAATCAGAAGATATAGGTTGGTTGAGATACCAGCCGGAATATGAGAGTTTCTTTTTTCAATATCGATATTAGCAACTGTGCTACGTGAACTCAGAGTTGAGCGGGACTTGTTAAGCTTATAGAAAGCTAAATTGGTATTGCGAAAGAAGCGTTTCAGAAAGATTTTTTTCCAAGGAGGTTAAAATGAAGAAGAAGTTTTTACTTGTAACGGTCGCCGCATTAGTAGTACTGTTTACCGTTAGTCAGGTGTACGCTCAAGGCTCGAAATTTATTATGCAGCAGGTTATAGATACTGAAGGTAACATCCCCAACTTTGAGAATGACGAGGTCACTTTCAAAGCATGGATTACCGAGCGTCCTGATTACATCTTAGACGAAACATCTACCGCTTCGAGAACTCTGTATAATTCAGAGACAGACAAATTTTTTGTGTACCTGAACGCCGGAAATTTCCCGGGAGTTACCGGTTCCTCAACAGACTGGTCACCGGGAGAAACTCTAAAGCTGGAAGTTATGCAAGGAGCTAATGTTATCTTCACCGAAGAATTTACTTTGTCTGAGGGAAGTTCCCCGCAAATACGGCACGCTGAATTTAATCGCGACGAGCATAATAGTCCGGAATTCGTGACTAGGCTTGATGGTAACTATCCAAATCCGTTTAACCCTGTGACGAATATCAGTTTTTCTATAGCAGAAGAAGCTGATGTTAAACTCGAAGTCTTCAACAGCAGGGGACAGAGAGTGATTACCCTGGTAGATGATGCATTACAAGCTGGTCACCATAACGTCGTCTGGCACGGGAAAAACAGCATGAACCGAGAAGTAGGCAGCGGGATGTACTTCTATCGCCTGCAGAAAGGGGATTGGTCCGAAACGGAGAAAATGCTGTTAATCAAATAATGTTCAACTAGACAATTGCTTAATGCTTATTAAAAGATAAAGGTGCGATTTTATACGCACCTTTATCTTTTTAATGGTTTGTATTGAAGCAGTAGTTATATAACCTCCCTATCGCACACTTCTATTAACCTGACGAGATAGGGGTCTATAAAATACGTTGCTTGAAGAGGAATAATGGAAGAAAGAAAACCGCTCGATTATCTCTGTTATTGTGGGTTATACTGTAAGCTGTGCAGCGCTATAGCAATAACCCCTAAATTAGCAGACTCGCTTAAGAAATCGATGCAAGAAGATGGTTGGGAGCACTACGGGTCTTACGTTTATGAAGAGTTCAAAGCTTTTTGGGAGGTACTCCAAAAAATGAGCCAAGTGGATAAAACAAGCACCTTATGCCGGGGAGATTGTGGAGATCCGGATTGTAAAATAAGAATCTGCGCCCGCAGTAAACAGATCGATGTCTGTGCATTTTGTGATGAGTTTCCTTGTCCGGTACTAGAGAAGTTTGCCGGGGGCTATCAGGTTGTTCTGACGAATAACTATCGGATTCGGGAAGTTGGGCTTGATAAGTGGTTGCAAGAGCAGGAGGCATTGGTCGCTAAAGGGCTAACCCATCGTGATTTAGCGTGAAAATTTAATGATCGTGGAATCCGGGATTATTTAGGCTGAGAATTGACGGCATGCCTATAAGCGCTCAGCAAGTTTGTCTCTTCTTTCTGCCAGTTGTATTTATCTTTGACCGCTTTGTGTCCGTTTAAACCCATCTTCTTGGTTAATTGTCGATTCTCTAACAGCCGTATCATTTTTTGACTCAGGTCCTGGGTATCGTCGTACTGATATATAAGTCCGGCTTTAGTCTCTGCTATTATTCTTTTGATAGGATTGCAATTAGCGGCAATGACCGGCTTGCCTGCCATCATATATTGGAACAGCTTGTTAGGGATACCGAAATCGCTGTTCATGTTTTTCAGATGTGGTAACAGGGCCACATCGGCGCCGGCGATAATTTGCAGCAGTTCATCCAAGTTTTGCCAGCCCCATAATTTGATATTCTTATTAAGCTGCCGGTCAGTTTCCTGCCATTTTTTGGCGTCGCCGATGATCCATAAGTTAGTGCCGGGATATTGTTGATTTACTTTCTGAAAGGCTTTGACCATGATATCCAACCCTTTAGTAGCATATATATTACCGGCATAAACATAGGTAAAGTTAGGGGGCTGCGGCATAGTGCTGCTTATTTGCTGGTATACCGGCGTATTGGAAACGATGAATAGCTTCTTTTTTGTTATTCCCAAGCGGCAGAATCTCTCTTTCTGTTCGTCTATGACCGATAATACAGCATCGGCGCCCTTGAGCATCTTTTTCTCATAGCCAAGCCACTGCTTATGAGATGAAAGGAGTTTTCCTAACAATGTCTGCGTGTGAGCTGCAGCAGCCAGCATATAAGGGTAATTTTCATGAGAGTCCAGAATGAAGGGGAGGTTGTGCTTTTTTTTTAGTTCCAGCCCTAATAAAGCTAAAGGTAGGTCGTGAATGTGAATTAACTCTATTTTATATTCTGCCAGTATCTGTTTGATGAATCGTCGCCAAAAGCGGAAATAAAACGGAAATTTTAGAACTCCTACACTCGATTTATAGATGAATTTCGACATCTTCTTCCTGACGATTGTTAAATTGCCGGTTTGGATTGATTCATCTTCACCTTTCCGCGTTGAACAGGCCAGTATGACCTGATACCCCTCTTTTAGTAAGCTGTCGATCTCTTTTTCTACTCTGATGTCGGTAGGGTAATGGTGTTCGAGAAGCATCAATATTCGCATTTCATGTTTCCATATATTTTACTATGTTTAAAATTGATTTTCAGCCACCTGTGATTCCGGAACGCTGACTTTCAGTCGGCTGGTACGTCGGCTTTAGCCGGCAATTTTTAATCATCCCCTCGGGTGTCATCATTTTGCAATTATACATCGT
>PWNZ01000178.1 GCA_003564135.1 Candidatus Cloacimonadota bacterium | reverse complement strand
TATTTTAATGTATTTAAAAACGTATATAAGACAGGGAATATACATCCTGATTATATGGCGTACTTCTCTTATAGTGAAAAAAAGAAACCAGAGGAAGATGATGAGGATTAAACCATTAGCAGAGATCAAAGATGAGCCAGCGTCAGTAATAGTGCTAAGATCACACGGCGAAGGAGCCATGGAAGTATCATACACAAGCGTGCAGGAAGCCGAAAATAGCTTAGGCACTTTATTTAAGACGAGAGGCGACGGAAAACCTGTATGGCTTCAATTAGAATTAAGGGACAGAGTAATATTTATAGACAGAGATTTAGTTTTCACAAAGGGGGAATAACATGTATCCAAAACAAGCTTTAAATGCAATAGCATTCTGTATAGAGAATAAATACCCAATCATGCTGAAAGGAAGACCGGGATGTGCAAAGACATCATTAGTAGAACAAGCATGCAAAAAAATGAATGTAGATCTTATCGTTAGCCATCCTGTAGTAAGTGATCCGACAGATTATAAAGGATTACCTTATCCAACTAAAGACGGAAAAAATGCAACACATTTACCTTTCGGCGATCTATTGAAGTTAATAAACGCTGAAAAACCTACTGTGTTCTTCCTCGATGATTTGGGTCAGAGTCCTATGTCAGTTCAGGCTAGTTGCATGCACTTATTATTGGCAAGATATATTAACGGCCATAAGGTTAGCGATCATGTTACTTTTGTTGCTGCTACTAATCGAAGAGAGGATAAGGCAGGTGTTATGGGTATCCTGGAACCTGTAAAAAGCAGGTTTAAGACTATTATCGACATTGAGATCAATCTAGACGATTGGGTTGATTGGGCAATGTTAAATAATATGCCTATGGAACTCGTATCTTTCATTAGATGGAAGCCAAAGTTATTAGATGGGTTTAAAGCTACCGCTGATTTAATAAATACACCTAGCCCAAGAACCATAGCGCATGCCGGAATGATCATCAATCAACTGAAAAACACAACCTTGATTAGTGATAAAGAAAAAGAGTTAATGCTTTCGGAAATGATAGCCGGGGCAGCAGGACAAGGATTTTCTGTAGAATATATAGCATACTCCAAGGTATGGAACAAGCTACCCAAAATAGAGGACATCTTAAAAGACCCTAAAAAACATCCATTGCCTAGTAGTGATAAACTAGACGTAATGTATGCCCTTACTGGATACCTGGCAAGTAAAACCGATAAAGATAATTATGCTAAAATTGGTGATTATATGTGGAGGATGACACCTGAGTTCCAAGTATACTTTCTGAAATATATTCACAGGTTAAGACCGGAACTTATAGAGCTTACTAACCCGACTACTAAAAAATTCACCATGAGACATGTAGACCTTCTAAGCAGTTTAGATCGATGAGGTGCCGAACATGACAGAAACAATGCAAAAGGCTAGGGTGCTTATATTGACCAGGCAGCCTTTCTTCGCATCTGTGTTATTACAATTAAAAATGCAAGAATGGGACCAGCCGTTTATTATGGGTACGGACAGCGTAAATTTGTTCTATAATCCTGTGCTCGTAGAATCATTAAACACAAAGGAAGTAGCCGGAGTGATATGTCATGAAATATTACATGTGGTACTGCTTCATTCGTTAAGAATACAGGAGCGGGAGAAGCTCATGTGGAATTATGCTTGTGATTATGCTGTTAATATTCTTATTAAAGACATGAACAAAGACACAAACTCTAGCGACTGTATAACTCTTCCTAAAGACGTTCTCCTCGATGAGGAATATCGGGACATGACCGCCGAGGAAATATACAATGAGCTTGCAAAGGATGATTCGCAAACCAAAGAAGAAAGAAGCTGGGAAAACCTCATTGACATCGTAATGCCTTATGAGGGTGAAGGAAAAGGCGACTCTGATAAAGAAGGTGAGGGCAAGGGTAGCGCCAATAAAGAAAGCAATAACAAAGACGTCACTGAAAGATCACACTATAGGGTTAGCAAGGCTGAGACAGAGTTAAAAGAAAGACAAATCAAGGAAATGTTAGCCCAGGCACATATTTATGCTAAGATGCACGGACGCGAGAGCGCTGCGCTAGATAGACTGGTTAGTAAGATCACTAATCCCCAAATATGCTGGAAAGAAGCTTTAGCGAGATATGTAACTGAATCTTCGACTAACGACTATACATGGCATAGGCCCAATAGAAGGTATTTGTGTAGTAACTTATACCTGCCAAGCTTACACGAGCCATCACTTGGAGATATTGCTGTTATCATTGACACTAGCGGTAGTATATGCCAGGATGAGCTTGACATGTTTGCTAGCGAGTTGCATTCAATCGTGTCCTCGTACCCCTCTACTAGGGTAACGGCAATATATGTAGATTCTGCCGTATGCAATGTAGAAGAAATGGACATGAACGACTTTAAGTTTACAGCTAAAGGTGGTGGTGGAACTTGCTTCCGACCTGGGTTTAAGTATATCAGCAGTGAAGGTTTAACACCAAGCTGTATTTTATATTTTACTGACGGGTATTGCGATACTTATCCGGACACAGTGGAATTTCCCGTGATGTGGATTGTAGCCAGAGGTGGGTGGCACGGTCATGCACGGGACTTTAGCCCTCCGTTTGGTGAAGTATCCTACATCAAAAACGAGAACTAATGGATTCTGAATTTAGCTTATATCTATCAAGGTGCCGGGTGTCAAACCCGGCACTTTATGATCACCTCAAAACCCTTTTGGGGTATATAGATTTAATAGAAGAAGTTACGTTAGAGGATATTAAAATTATCAAGTCCCTGCTTACTATTAAACATGATGGGATCGTTTCTGGTGCGAGCGTAGTAGTTGAGTATTGGAAACAGCGTGGACAACATCCAGGAAGAGAAGCGGGTACTCTCTGGATAATTGATGTCCCAATATGCAAGAATAATTGTCAAGATTGTTCATTTTGGGTGATCACTAAAGAAGGTAATGACACTTATAAAAATAAGGTGTATCTTTTCAAACAGCTTAACTGGTTTTGTATATCCGGTCCAGAACTTAGTCATAATTACCAGCAAATATTGGATGCTAAGGAACCTAAAGATATTCTGGAAGGATTGCTGGGTAGGTCGAAAATAATAAAACAAAAAATAAGAAATCTTTTATTCTATGAGCGTAATAAG
>PWNZ01000208.1 GCA_003564135.1 Candidatus Cloacimonadota bacterium | reverse complement strand
CTGCCCTTCCAACCACTAACTTCCTCAACTATCTGTTCATTGTTCATTACTTTTCCGTGTAAATTCTTGTTGCTTTCGTGACCCCCATCTTTCCCTATTCTACTATTCTACTAATATACTATTCTACTAATTAACTCTCCGTCCCTGCCCTCCGCCCTTAGCTCTTAGCCCTTGGCTCTCCGCCCTTTTCTCAACTCTAAACTCTTCTTTGCTCTCTGCTCTCCGTCCTAATCTTCTAACCCGGACGAGCCGTGACCGAATTTTTATCCACGAATGAACACAAATGAACACGAATAAAAAAGAAAGGTTTAGAAGGTTTAGTGCTTCGCTGTTTAGGTTAGGGACAGGCCCTGCCAGCCCTGTGGAATCATCTTTTCTATTCCATCAGGGTGGAATCTTCTTTTTTTTATTCCCTCAGGGTGTCCTGTCCGTACATACGCTATCCCTTTCGCGGTTTAATTGTGTAATAGTGAACCGGATTAGTAATCATGTTAAGTTTATCGGTTAATTCCGGATTTACAAAGGTTGCCTCATTGGCTCCGGGGCAACTAACACAAGTAGATCATATCTCAGCTCTGACTACGAAAAACAGGCCAATTATCAGAAATATGATATGTGGCATAGCGGCGGCAGTTAGAGGTGATAGTATTTCGTTATAACCTAAACTTTGGCAAATTCTAATAACTGTCAGATATACGAAGCAGATAGTAATTCCTACAAGAAATATCATACCTCTGTATTTGCTTCGTGAAGATACTGATATTAAAGGAACACAGAATAGTATAATTATGAAATTAGCGAATGGAAAAGATATTTTTGTAAATAGGTCAACCATTTCTATGGCATAATTTTCCCCTACTCTTTTTAGTCTTTCAATATATTCTTTAAGCTCAAAATAATTCATAGACATAGGGCTTTTAGCGCTCTTGATAAAATCCAACGGTGTCGCATATATATCGTCTAAGGAAACTTGTTTGTGGTATTCGGTTTTTACCAGCGTACCTTGTTCAAAATACCGTATATAGCAGTCGTTGAAGACCCACTGTTCGCCATCCCAGTCAGCAGATTGGGCTAATAGCTTTCTTTCCACATGATTAGTGTTTTCGTTGAATGACGTTACATCAATAACCCTTAATAAATTCCTGAATCCATCAAAGAAACCGATGCTATATAAAGTGTTATCTTCACCCCGATATTGAATGTTTGATCTCATGCGAACATCTTCACGTTCTTGGCCTCTGATTTCTACTCTGAATATATGCTCTCTCGCATCTTCAATATGCGGCAGCGCAAAATCTCCGAACCACATAATCAACAAAGAGTAGAGAAAGGCGAACACAAATAATGGTGTCACCAATCGGATAATACTTACGCCTGAAGCTCTTACAGCGACCGACTCATTATATTTAGAGAGCATATCCATTAAGAATAACCCTGCTAACAGCATCGTTACGGGCGATGTTAGGACAAACAGATAAGGTATGCGATAGAGAAAGTAGCGTGCTATCAGTGATATGTCGGTTGTTGAGCGAGTTACGATAGTGAGTCTGTCGAACACATCTACTATAATAAACAGCGTCGAGAATGCTAAGATAATGATGCCGAAAGTGCGTAGAAATTGTCCTAATATATATCTATCAAGAAGCTTCATAATCACTGTTATCGTTGGAACCGACCAACTTTCGATATTTTTGCGTCAGGTATTGTTTAAGCGGTTCGACGTTGATAGTTTTTGTATCTTTAGTTGATTTTATGAGCAAATATATACCGATTGCACCGAAAAGGATGTTAGGTGCCCACATAGCAATAAATGGCGGCACTTGGCCTCTATCTCCCAGTTGTTCACCCAGAACCAAACAAATATAATAAACGATAAAGATGAATGTACTGGCAGTGAAAGCTCCTCCTACGCCGCTGGTTTTGATCATCATTCCAATCGGCACTCCTAACAGCACAAAAATCAGACATGCTATAGCTATTGCGTACTTTTTATGGATCTCAACCTGAAATTCCCTGATCCTTGTTTGTACATCATCAATTTTATTACGATGCATTCGCATGAGGTTTTCAAGTCTGTTGATATCTCTTCTTACTTCCCGTGAATCGGGCAAATCCTCTAAATTATTAATCCGTCTTTGTAAAGAAGCAATCTCTTGGTGCAGACTGTTGATCTCTTCTCTTCTCAATTCGTTGATAGTTATCATCTGCTTAGTCGTCATCTCTCTATCACCTCTTTGAGCGGCATCTTCTATGTTAATCTGGTATCCTAGATCGGGGAGGTGTATCACCAGTTCATCAAAACTGCTCAAGGTATAGGCACTGGGGTCTTCTTTCCCTCTTTCGTGCAACTGGCCGTTATGCAGTATTGCCTTGAAGTTATTTCCGCCATCTGCCAGAATTATCTCCCCTGTTTCGGCGGTGATAGTTGCGGGAAACTCGGCATCCTGTTTATCGAAAATAGTGACCTTTCGCAGTTTATCATCTTCAACATCAAAAGCAAAAATGGTATAGTTCTTTACAGTAGTAAAGGTTCCCGGTCTAATACTGGTAACCGGTCTGCGATGATGCAGCCTAACCAACAAGTTTTTCAGTTTGTGGTTTGTCTCGGGCAATATCTCATTATTAAAGTAGATCATAAAAGCTGATAACACTAAGGCAGCCACAACAGAAGACCGCATCAAAGTATAGATGTTTATTCCGCAGGACTTAAAGGCGGTTAGCTCATTATCTACCGAAAGCCGGCCAAAGGTGATAATGATAGCGACTAAAACCGACATCGGCACCGATAGAGCAACAATAAAAGGTATGCTGAGGCTAAAAACCGAGACTATTGCCGCTATGTCGAGTCTTTTTTCTATTATCAGGTTTAATAAATCTATGATCTTGTCTATCAGAAAAATAAACGTAACGATAGTCAGAGAAACCAGGAACGGTTTTATTGTTTCGCGCAATATATATCTTTCTAACAGCTTCATTCTGACACTACTATCACCTTATCCTAATACTATTGGTTGTTCTCGGTTCGCTTTACTCGAGCCGATAATATTATTCAGATATCATCTGATTAAACTCTTTTTCAGTTATAATTCGGGTCGTTCCGAGTTTCTTGGCTTTGCCTACTTTTGAGCCGGGATTAGCGCCAACCACCAAATAGTCCAACTTTTTACTTACCGCCGAGACTACTCTACCTCCTAACGATTCGATGAGACTATTTATTTCATCTCTGGTATAATCGACTAGAGTGCCCGTTACTAAATAGTTTTTACCTGATAGTTTTTTTGCTTTTTTGTCGTCATCGTCCGTTTTTTTTTTTCTTATGAATGATAGGCCTGCTGCTTTCAAGTCGTTTATTGTCTGCAAGCTTTCGCTGTTACGGAAAAAATCATCCAAAGACTTGGCAATCTTCTCGCCGATTTCTTCAATTTGCAAGTAATCTTCTGCCTTTGCCTTCCGTAAGGCCTCTAAGTCAGGGAATCTTTCGGTGATTATCTTAGCCGTTTTATCGCCGATATGCCTAATTCCTAGTCCGTAAAGTACACGGTGGAAAGGTCTTTTTTTTGAATTTTCGATCGCTTTTTGCAGATTTTCTACCGATTTTTCGCCCTGCTTCTCTAAGTTTTTAACCTTTTCATAATCTATCGAGTAAATATCCTGAACCTGCCTAATAATATCGTGTTCTAACAAGGCAGCGACTAATGACTCGCCCATGCCATCTATATCCAAGGCCTTTTTGGACACAAAATGCTCTATTCTTTTTTGGATTTGTGCCGGGCAGTTTATATTATTGCAATATCTAATCACTCCGTCAACTTCGCGGGTTAGCGATGTAGTGCAGACCGGACATTTCTCGGGATATACAACCGGTTTAGCAGCTTCTTTTCTCGCTTCCTCATCTACTTTCAATATTTTGGGGATTATATCACCGGATTTAATAACGGTTACCTTATCATGGTAGTGTATGTTTAGTCTTTTCAGCTCTTCTTCATTATGTAAAGTAGCTCTCGACACCGTCGATCCGGCAATGTAGACAGGCTCAAGAACTGCTACGGGAGTTACGGCACCTGTGCGGCCAACGCTGAAGACAACATCTAATACTTCGGTTTGCTTCTCTTCGGCCTTGAACTTAAAAGCTATCGCCCATTTAGGGCTTTTGTCTGTATAGCCTATCAGTTCTCTGATCGGAAACTGATTGACCTTTATGACCACACCGTCTATTTCATAGGGTAATCTTGATCTGCGTTCTTCCCATCTGTTACAATACTCAGAGATATCGCGAAAATCTTGGGCTATAGCGTTATGATCACTTACACTAAATCCTTGCTTCCCCAGAAACTCAAGTATATCATCTTGACTCTCTAATCTGCTATTTCGATGATAACCTAATCCATACATAATCGATTGGAGATTACGTTCTTTTACTACTTCCGAATCTTTGACTTTTATAGTTCCCGCTGCTGCATTTCTTGGATTAGCGAATAGCTTTAGCCCCTGCTGCTCTCGCACTTGGTTGATACGTTGAAACTCTTTAATCGGCAGGTAAATCTCTCCTCTAACTTCAATTGGATACTGATAGCTGATTTGTTGGGGGATTGACGATATCATCATCACGTTAGCGGTAACATCATCTCCTTTAAATCCATCCCCTCTGGTGGTTGCATATTGCATTTGACCGTCTTCATAGTATAAGTTAATACTAAGGCCGTCTACCTTCAATTCTAAGGAGTAGTCAAGATGTTGGGCTGTTTTTTGCGGATCAGACTTTGCCTTCTTTTCAGTTGTTTTTACCAAAAACGATTCTACTTCCTGCAACGAATAAGCATTATTAATGCTATACATTCTTTCTTTATGGAGGATAGTATTGTCATCGGATATCAGATCGCTGCCGATAGTTTCAGTTGGTGATTTGTTTTCTTTATAATCGGGAAATTTTTCTTCTAACTCAGCCAGTTGTTTTATCAATTGATCATATTCATAATCACTTATTTCAGGATCTGCCGACTGATAGTAGAGTTGGTTGTGTTTTCTGATCTCTTTTCTCAGTTCTTCAATCTTTTTTTTGATGCCTTTTTCAGCCATAAACGATTAATCTTTCCTGTTTTACAAGTTTTTTAGGAGGATGTATATTTAACAGTTTACCGGAAGCAGCCTTTTCATGGCCATTACTTCCGGTAATACTGATATTGTCAACCCGATTAGCAATCGCAGTTATTAACTATAACTATTCATTATTGTTTACTTTCAATTTCCCGGTAGATGTCAAGACCGGTCAGTAGTATTTTCATCGCCTTTTTAAGAGCTTCCTCATTCAACACATAAGCGATCCTGATTTCGTTGTTCCCCTTACCCGGTGTAGCGTAAAACCCGCAGGCTGGAGCTGCCATAACAGTCTCATTATCTATGTTATACTCTTGCAGCATCCAGATAATAAATTTTTCGGCATCTTTTACCGGAAGTTTCGGGAAGATATAGAATGCTCCGCCCGGTTTAGCACACACAATTTCGGGATGTTCTTTCAGTTCATGGAAAACGATGTTTCTTCTTTTGTCGTATTCTTTTATGACGTGCTCGAAGTAATCATCCCCTAATTGCAAACAGGCATTAGCGGCAATTTGGTCAATGGTAGCAGGACAGAGCCTGGCTTGAGCAAACTTGAGAATCGCTGCCATAAGAGCTTTATTCTTTGAAACAATACAACCTACTCTGGCTCCGCAAGCACTATACCTTTTAGAGACACTGTCTACTACTATTGCTCTGTCTTCTATTCCCTCTCTACTCAATATGCTGGTATGCTCTAACCCATCATAAACAAATTCACGATAGACTTCATCAGAGATGACAAAAAGATCATGTTTCTTAGCTACTTGTACAACTTGACGCAGCTCTTGCTTGGAATATACGGCACCGGTAGGATTGCCCGGATTACAAAGCAGTATTGCTTTTGTTTTAGATGTAACCAATGCTTCAATTTTATCGGCGGCGGGAAGCTCAAAACCGTTTTCGGCATAAGTTGTCAGAGGCACTATCTTAACCCCAGCCATAGTAGCAAAGCCGTTATAGTTGGTATAGAATGGTTCGGGTATAATAATTTCGTCACCCTGATTGCAGGTAGCAATTAAAGAGAACAGAATCGCCTCAGACCCGGCAACAGTTACCATTATATCATCGGCATCGACATCTATACCCAATTTGTTGTAGTAATAGGCTAAGCCTTCCCTGTACTGTTCTAGGCCTTGCGAAGGGCCATATCCGAGAACTTTTTCATCATAGTTTTTATAAGCATCTATCATCACAGTCGGTGTTTCAATGTCCGGCTGGCCTATATTCAGATGATATATTTTAATGCCCCTTTTTTTTGCTTCCAGCGCATAGGGCATCAGTTTCCTAATAGGTGACTCTTGAACCTGATAAGCTCGATTCGACAATTTCATAGCATATCTCCTTGATCTAATACATTTTTAATCTCACAGCTTCATTTATTTAATCATGTGACGTTCACGATTTACCGCAGTTAACTTATCCATTTCCCGTTGTATCGTCAATCTTTTATTGTCAAGCTGTTCTTTTTCCCGAATATAGACCGGCTCAGAATAGCTTACTTTAATGGTGCTACCGAATTTAGGAACTCTTAAGCAGTCCCAGGTCCGAAAAACCCACTGCTTATCCATATCAACAGCTACTAAAACAAGCGGAAGCCCTGTCCGATATGCTAAATAAAGCGCACTCTCTTTTATAACTTCTCTCGGCCCTACAGGCCCATCAGGTGTTATTGCTAAGGAATAATCGCCTGCTAACCTAATCATCTCTCTTAACGATGACAATCCATTTTTCGATGACGAACCACGAACTGTTTGATAACCAAAAAGAGATGCCGGACCGGCTATAAGCTCTCCATCATCAGACGGTGATATGAGGATAACAATATCCCTGTGCCTATGCAAATACATTAAAGGAAGTAAGTTTCTGTGCCAAAAAACATAGATACACCGATAGTCAGGTTTATCGTTAAACTCGATGTACTTGATAGTCTTACTGAGCAGCAGCGTGAAATATTTAACAGCATATTTTTCTATCTTTAGGGTAATCCTGTTCATTTATTGATACCTGATATACTGTTTGGGCACTTATTAGCCTGCTATCCGGAAATATTTGCTTTAAAAAATGCCGAGTCCATAAGGCTTACAAAATGAATTTCTCGATTAAGTCGGACACCTCATTGGATGCCGATTTCTCACTGAGACGTTGTCTGATATCTTTTAGGTCGGCTAGTTGATTGCGGTATTTATCATCATCATCTAGGTAGGCTTTAACCTGATTGTGAATATTTTCACCGCTGACATCAGATTGTATAATTTCAGGGACAATCTTTTTTTCCATAATTATGTTAGGCAGGCCAATCTTATCAACTCTGATCAGTTTTTTAGCAATCTCATAAGATATCCAGCTTGTTTTGTACACAATTACAGAAGGAGTTCCTATATATGCTATCTCCAAAGCGGCGGTTCCTGAAGTGACAACCATAAAATGGCAGTATTGCATCATTTCATAGATATAGCCATCGACTACCGACACTCGCGAACGATGTTTCTGCGGTATCTGTTTCCAGAAAATATCATTTTTAACGCTGTGGGATTTTGATATAAGAAACTCATATTTATGGGCATCGAATCTTTTTATTGCATCTATGAAAGAAGGCATCATATTAGTTATCTCAGCGTTACGGCTGCCGGGCATGAACCCCAACCACTTTTTATCGGGATTCAAGCCAAAAGTTGACGCAAAAGTTTCCTTATCTACCTCAAGCTCTATCTCCTCTGCTATGGGATGGCCTACATATACACTATGAACCCTGTTTATATCCAGCAATTCCTTCTCAAATGGTAAGATGCAGGCAACGACGTTGGTGTCAGATTGCAGCCTACTTACCCTACCGTGCCGCCAAGCCCAAAACTGTGGACATATATAATAAATAACAGGTATATTCAACTCATAGGCTATCTTTGCTATACGGAGATTAAATCCGGGGAAATCAACTAACACTACTAATTCCGGCTTTATGTTAATTAATAGTTTTCTCAGCTGCGCCTCAGCCTTGAGAAAGAATGGCAGCTTACCAATTACCTCCCAAAAGCCCATCTGCGAAAATTTAGAAAATGGGAATAATGGTTTAAACCCTTGCTGCTGCATCCGATATCCACCAATTCCGATATGGTTAAAAGGTTTCTTCCGCTCATTGAGCCGTCTGATAACCATAGAACTATGAAGGTCTCCGGAATTCTCTCCGGCCACCCAAAATATATTCTTTAAGCCAACAGCCATATGTGTAACTAACCTCTAATCTCTTCTTTTAATTCTATTACTCAAGTACTCTTCAAACTATCTTTTTGAACCGTAACTTATTGTAAAGAAATACTTTATAGTACTGCTAATAATAAGCCACTACTTCATCACACAGATACCATAGGGTTTAAACTAATAAACCCGTACCGACCGTTGAAGCAGTTATCGACCGGGAACTATATAACTTCATTTTTATAGCTATCACCGAATGATGCCGGATATATCTTCTATGGGTTTCTTCTTGTTTTTCGGAACCAACTTGTTATGGCATCCTCAACCTGTAATGGAGAATTCAAGACATTTAGTTTTGTGGGTAAAACTTCTCTAAAATACCTACCATACTTTTTGTTGACTAATCTACTGTCGAGGATCAACACAACTCCGGTGTCTGAATGATTCCTGACCAACCTGCCGAACCCTTGCCTAAATCTCAACATCGCATTGGGGAGAGTTGCATGCATGAACGGGTCTTTATTCTCCTGTCGAAGCTTATCATAATACGCTTCGATTATTGGCTCTGATGGAACCTGGAAAGGGAGTTTGTATAATACCAATAATGATAATGAATCACCGGGGATATCAACACCCTCCCAAAAGGAACTCGTCCCTAACAAAACTGCCTTGCCGTTATTCTTGAATTCATTGATTAAGGCAGTTCTGCTAAAACCTTTGCCCTGGGCTAATAAGGTGATATCTTTCTCATAAAGGTATTGATTAACTGCCTCGTAAGCCATATTTAGGTCTTTATAAGAAGTAAATAGTATCATAGTCCCGACTTGTACAGAAGCCAATACTCCCTTCAACAAATCAATACTTTGCGAATGGAAATACTTATCAGTGTGGTTAGGCAAGTACTTAGCAACCATAACCTTGGTCTGGCTATCATAGTCAAAGGGCGATGATATCACCAGTTCATTGACTTTTTTGTCTTTGATCAAGTTAACGCCTGATAGCATTTTAAAATATTTAAAGCTATCTCTTAATGAAAGAGTTGCTGAAGTAAAAATCAGCGATTTGATCTTACCGTATAAGGTGCTTTGCAGCAACTCCGACACCTCTATAGGCGAGTAATTGACTATGCCGTTAGGGTACTTTTTATCTATAACGCTGAAGGTACTGTTCCAAAAAACATACTTTTCCCAATCAGGTGCTTTGATTGTTTTCAAAGCTTCTATCAGATCTCGAGCAGACTCAGCAGCACCGTTGAGTTTTTCTTGATGTACATCGTAATCATTAAGTAGTTTACTATCAATCTGAAGTATCGATTGTGACAAGGCAATCAGCTTATTATGAATATCCAGAGCTATCCCCACTAAGTCCTCAAGATAGGGCATGAGGTCTTTATGTTTAGGTTCTTTTATCCTTATTTTCCCAAAACTGTTACCCTCTTCAACTAATTGTGCGACAAAATGAAAGAAACTGTCGAAGTGAATTCTTTTCTCTTCAATTACATCTATCGTCTTATCTATCTCAGCAATAGTAAAATCCTTAGGTTTTTCATCTACCTTGCTACGGCTAATATCGGCTTTAAGCTTTACCAGAACTCCGGTTTGATAGTCCTTTCTAGCTGTATAAAGATGAGAAAAAAAGTTATTGAAATCAAAATAGGCCAACGATATACCTAAATATTGTGAGGCCAATTCGGGCAAATTGTGCGCTTCATCAATAATTAAATAGCTGTCATCAGTAACTATCCTGTTACTGCCTAAGTCAGCAAACAAGAGATGATGATTAATAATGATCAGATCTGCTAACTCAGAAACTATTCTGACTTTTCTGTAAAAACACTTGCCTTGATGTGGGCAATGCTTCCCCGAACAAAAATAACGGTCAGAGGAAAGCTTCTTCCAGAGTGAAGCCAAACCACCCTTTCCTGAAGAAGTTTCTTTGGGGAAAGATGAGTTTTCAGCTATATCGCCTGTTTTAGTGTAGTATTGCCAAATAATTAGGTTCAGAAGCATGCTATGCTCCCACTGAGACAATAGCCTTTTGCGAGAGTTTATCAACTCTTCCCATTTTCTTAGGCAGAGGTAGTTCTCTCTACCTTTTAATAAAACAGCTTTGAATGGTATAGGCAGACAATCACGAAGCTGCGGTAAATCCTTAAAAAAAATCTGTTCTTGCAAATTTTTGGTATTAGTCGAGACAAGTACTTTCTTTGACTGTGAATTAGTGTATTCTAACACCGGAACCAGATAGGCAAAGGTCTTTCCAATTCCTGTCCCTGCTTCGACCAATAGGTACTGTCCATCGTAAAAGGCCTGCTGAACAGCTTCAGCCATAGCCACTTGTCCTTCCCGATATTTATAGCCTTCAAAATTGCTTCCAATATAGCCGTCCAGCGTAAAAGACAAATCGATGAATGTTTTAGGAATAGCTTTGTTTTCAGAATCATTGTCCGCTTGACTCTCTTGTTCAGAGATAACTTCATCAGTTTTTTTCTTCGATTCAATAACATTATAAGATTTGTCAAACCCAAGCTTCTTGCCGATATAAGACTCTACTAACTCCGGCTGCTGCTGAGAGAGTACCTGCTTACTTTGAAATTTGATTATCATGCTTAGATAATTGTCAACATATTCACCGGCAAAAGAATTAGTAGCTATATCTCTGATAAAGCTGTTTAGGTTATAAGGGAAGTATTCAGCGATCAATCCTGCTAGTCTAACCAATACCTCCCCGGCAACTATAGCGTCATATAAGGCTCTGTGGGGATTGTGTTTAGGGTCAGATGATTTAGGAGATTTAGATTGGCCTTCTTGTTGTTGCTCTGGTGTAAAAGCTTTATGGACCGTCCCCAATTTGTGATTAGCCAGAAATGGTAAGTAGATTCTGCTCAACACTAAAGTGTCTATCATCGGATTACTAATAAACTCCATCTTTAGACCGGACATCTTATGCTGGACAAATCTCATATCAAAGTTACAATTATGACAGACAATCGGCAAAGTTTCATCCTGAGAATGATCTTCAATAAAAGAGATGAACTGACCTAGAGCATCATCCAAAGAAAGTCCTTTCTCAAATTCTGTTTCTGTTATGCCGGTTAACAATTTTATGAAGTTGGGAACCGTTTTTTGTGGTTTAATAACCGTTGTAAAAGTTGCTTCTGCCCTACCTTCTTTGAAGTATACCGCTCCCATCTCGATAATTTCGTCGGCTGCAGGATCCAATCCGGTAGTCTCTATATCAAAACTAATAAACCTAAAATCTTTGGGATGCATTAGTATCTATCTATCTAACTCGAAACGTCTCATTTTTTTGATCAGACCCTGCCTGCTAATGCCCAGTTCCTTAGCTGCCTTAGATTGGTTCCAATCGTTACGTCTTAATGATGCTGATATCATATTTCTTTCTAATACTTGCACGGCTTCTTTGAGGGTTGTCTTTTCATTAAATGAGTATTGATTAGGCAATTCTGTATATCTATATATTTCTTCAGACAAGTCGGAAGGTTTGATATACTCGTTGTCATCAACTAAAGTAACCGCCCTTTCAATCTCGTTTTCCAGCTGTCGGATATTACCAGGCCAGCTATAGTTTTCAAAGCACTTCATTGTTTCATCCGTTATCCCTTTAACCGTTTTATTCATCTTTTTATTATATTTATCTAAGAAATGCACAGCTAAAAGTGGTATATCCGACTTTCTATCGCTCAAGCTGGGCACTTCTATTTTTATTACATTAAGGCGGTAATAAAGGTCAAGCCTAAACTCTCCTTTATTAATCTTCTCTTTAAGGGGCACGTTCGTAGCGCATATAACGCGGACATCCACTTTTTGAGTCTTAGTCGAGCCTACCCTTTTCACTTCACCTTCCTGTAAGAATCTTAACAGTTTAGCTTGGGTGGATAAGCTTATATCGGCGATCTCATCAAGAAAGAAACTACCACCGTCGGCTACCTCGAACAGACCTTTTTTATCGTATGCAGCACCTGTAAATGAACCTTTTACATGGCCGAATAATTCACTCTCGAGCAAAGTTTCGGGTAACGACCCGCAATACTGAGCGATAAACTT
>PWNZ01000013.1 GCA_003564135.1 Candidatus Cloacimonadota bacterium | reverse complement strand
AGTTCGGTGATATCGGAAAAAGAACCAACAACTTCAATAATACCGTCTTTATTCGAGCTAATCCTTTGTCTGTCTCTCAGCCACCGGTAATCTCCTTTTTTATCTTTGTAGCGGTATTCAATTGCCGGCACAAGACCTATCTCTCTAGTTATGATTTTTTTGTCATTATCAGCAATGAGTTTCCGATCATCCGGATGAATACAATTGTCCAAATGTGTGGATTTCTCGATCATCTCCTCAGGCTTATATCCGAGTATATCCTTCACCGTATCGCTGTAATAGGTAAACTGAAATTTTCCGTTAACAATCTTGTAAGAGTAGATCACAACCGGAGAATTGACAATCAGAGCTTTGAGACGTTCCTGACTTTCTTGAAGAGCCAGTTCAAATTCTTTTTGTTTTGAGATATCACGGGTTACTCCTTGCAAAGCACTCATTTTACCTTCTTTATCACGAATGGCTGACATATTTATGCCAACCCATATTGTGCTACCATCTGAAGTATAGTGTTCAAGTTCAAGATATCTGCTCCGGTTTAAATCACGGTTAGGGTCTTGTTCTATTATCAACTCCTCTTTGAAAGCAGTTGTAATCTTTTCAAGTGAAGCAGGTGGATACTTCATTGTAATTGGTGCCTTTAGATATTCTTCGGGTTTCATCCCGACCATCTTTTCTACGGAAGGACTGACATAGATATTCTTTAATTCCATGTTTGACATCCACACAACGTCAGTTGTATTCTCAGTAAGCAGGCGGTACATTTCTTCGCTCTCTCTTAGAGCTTCTTCTGCTTTTAGTTTTTTAACGCAAATAGAGACCTGACTAATAAATGATTCAATCAGTTTAGTGTTGATCTGTTCAGTTTCTTTATTGGTAGTGAAAGTTATATTGCCGATGATCTGCTCGTCCTGTTCAAAGGCAATGCAATACATCTTTTCGATAGAGAACAACTTCTTGACAACACTGCCGACAGCACCAGATAGTCTGTTATTGAAAAGACCTGGAAAATCAAAATCAATTTCTGCTACTTTGCCGCTTTTGATCTGCTCATAATATTTTATGGAGATATTGCCTTCCATTTTGTTGATGTCAAATCCGAGAACCCTGGAAAGTTTAGCAGCTTTTTCCCCAATACCTTCTATATGCTTCATTTCCCAACGGTTTTCGCTATTATTATATTCCACCAAAGCAACTATCGAATTGCCTTCTAATAAGTTGTACAATTTCTGAACTGTGTATTTATAGATCTCTTGCGAAGAGGTAAGTTCAACCAGCTCGAATGCGGTTTGTGCCAGAAAGGCACTATATTTTTCACTCAGACGCAACGTTTGCTCATCTTGCTTGCGCTCAGTGATATCCACTACCGTCAAATGGTATAATTCATCATTCTTATTTACTAAGCCTTCAATATATACATAAATTGGCGAATTGCCTTCGGCTTCAATTATTGCTTCGCAGGTTTGCTTGGTCTTGTTTGTAAATACTTTCTGAACAAAATCATTAAAAACAGCAAGAGTTTCTTGTGAAATAAAAAGAGCAAAACGTAATTTTATCAATTTTGAACGTTCCTTGCCCAGCATACGGGCGGCAGCGAAATTAAGCTCCAAAATTTCTCCATCTTTCGAAATGGTAAGATAGCCGGAAGGTGCAAAATCATATAATTCCGTATATTTTTCTTCTGCCAGTTCTGCCTTTTCTTTTGCTATTACAAGCTCTTCGTTTTGCATTTCAAGTTCAATCTGATGAACCTGCAACTCGTGAAGCAGTTTTTGCATATCGGCTTCCGAAACAGTTTTATTGGTTTGTGATTTTCGCAGTTTAATCTGTTCCTCTGCCTTTTGGCGAAGTTTGGCGGCATCTTCCGGATTACTGTTTTGCTTTTTCATATTAACTCTCTTCTGTTTTAGAAAGTAGTTTTTTGCACATACATTCACTTGCACAGGTTGAAACACAGTTAAGTCTCAAACGTTGGTGTAAATTCCAACTCCTTGTTTCTCTGGTTAATTGAGAACATTTGTTCTCGCTACTTACTCTATATATAAGGTCAATCGACCAGTGATATCGTCTTTTCATTAGACTAATCCGTCAAGCTTTTCCTGAAACATACCGCCTTGAAGCGATGGGCTGAAGCCCATCGCTCGCCAACTTTGACACAGGTATTAGTCTCAACCGGTTTTCTGATATTTTATTTAATGGTTCCGACAGGTAGAGCTTTCCACTTGTCCAATCATCAGAATAGCCTTGTAAGATTGCGCCAAAAAGACGTACGCAACTATTCTCATTGGGAAATATACGAACACATCTCTCCCTACGGCGAATTTCTTCATTCAATCGCTCCAAGGGGTTTGTGCTCTTTATCTTTTTCCAATGCTCCGGCGGAAAATCCAGATATTGAGAGATTTCACAATAGCTCTCTTCAAGCCAGTCTCGTAGCTTATCTCTACCTTTACTATCTACTTCTTGTGTCAGGTCAGACCATGCAAGCTCAAATGATTCTCTGCTCACAGAATTAACCAAGTTCTTTAACAATGGTGTAAGCCATAATAACTCAGATTTAGACACTTTACTTTGGGCATTACGCATCCAATGTATTATACAACGCTGCCTTAATTGACCGGGAAAACACTCTTTCAGTGCCTTAACAAGACCATCATGATCGTCGCTAATCCATAATTCGCTTCGCTCTAAACCCCGCTCTTTGAGTCCTTGCATAAACTCCTTCCAATTATGATAACTCTCCTTGTTTCCTAACTCAAAACCTAATACATCTCTATGCCCGTCTTCCCTCAGACCGATAGCTATCAACACAGCTGTGGAGACAACACCCCGATCTGTCCTGATCTTGGTATAAATCGCATCAAGCCAAATGTAAGTATAACGCTGCTCAAGAAAACGGTTCCTCCAAATACGAACCTCTTCGTCTATCTGAGATGCACAGCGACTTACTAAGCTGCGGTCAATGTTCCCTAATCCAAGATCGACAAAAAGATTGTTCATCTTACGGGTAGATACACCATTAATATAAGCCTCACATATAATACTGAGCAAAGCCCTGTCTACCCTTTGGTAATGCTCCAAAATTGAAGGGTAAAAGTTCCCTTTGCGAAGCTTAGGTATACTTATCACCACCGGACCCATCGGTGTGGATAGAGGCT
>PWNZ01000088.1 GCA_003564135.1 Candidatus Cloacimonadota bacterium | reverse complement strand
CACCCGAGGGGATGATTAAATTACCGGCTAAAGCCGGCGGACCAACCGACTGAAGTCAGCGTTCCATTAATCTGGGGAATCTGAGAAATCTGCGGGAGAAAATTTAAGCATAGTAAACGTCCATGACAATGAAAAATAATGTATAATTTACAATGTACGATGTATAATTTTAGTGAAGACAGACACCCAAAGGTATGATTAAAAATTGCCGGCTAAAGCCGGCGTACCAGCCGACTGAAAGTCAGCGTTCCGGAATCACAGGTAACTGGTAAATCAATTTTAAACATAGTAATAACATAAGGAACAAAACTAATGGCCATACTCATCACCGGAGGAACCGGTTTTATAGGAAGTCACACCGCTGTTGAATTACTTAATGAAGGATATGATGTTGTGAGTGTCGATAATCTTTCTAACAGCAAAAAGGATGTAGTTGACCGGATATCGGAGATAACAGGAAAGCCGGTGATATTCTATCATGTCGATCTGTTAGACAGGCAATCGCTGCGGAAGGTATTTCAGCAGCATAAATTCACATCTGTCATCCATTTTGCAGCATCCAAGGTTTTATCTGAGTCTATCTCAGAACCTATCAATTATTACCGCAACAATGTTGAGGGGACTATAAATCTGCTCGAGCTAATGCAAGAGTACGGCGTGCAGCAGTTGGTATTCAGCTCAACGGCTGCAGTATACGCTGAATCTGCTCAATCCCCTTTAACTGAGGATAGCCCTTGTCTGGCGGAAACTCCCTATGGAAGAACGAAGCTGTTTTGTGAGGAGATTATCCGTGACGTACATAATTCCGGTAAAGGCTTGTGCGCAGTAATACTTAGGTATTTCAACCCTATAGGAGCGCATGCTTCGGGTCTGATAGGTGAAGAACCTAATCTGAATCCGGATAATTTGATGCCCTATGTGGCAAAAGCGGCATCAGGTGAGATTGAGTGTGTTGCGGTCTATGGAAACGATTATCCAACAAAAGACGGGACAGGTGTCAGAGATTTCATCCATGTGGTTGATTTGGCTAAAGGGCACTTGCAGGCATTGGAAAAGCTGCAGCAATCACCGGCGCTATATACTTACAATCTCGGCTGTGGGAGGGGACATTCGGTGATGGATGTTATCCAGGCTTATGAACAAGCATGCGCTAAGAAGATACCTTATAAAATAACAGCAAGAAGAGCCGGTGATCTGGCGGAAGTGTTTGCCGATCCCTCAAAAGCCGAACGAGAAATGGGGTGGAAGGCTCAGTTAACGATTGCCGATATGTGTCGTGACAGCTGGACATGGAAACAGAGGTGCCAAAGAGCCTGATCCGGACAACCCCGAGCCAAACTGTTACAAATATCCAAGAGCAGGTTTACCCCGTGTGATCTCTTTTTTTATTTCAATGTGGGATGCTCTTGAGACATACAAACCAAGCTTTGTGTCAACCGTATTGTAGGGGCGAATAATAGTCGCCCGCTCTGGAAGAGATTGTAACCCAAACTTTGCCTAAAAATATTCTGGCAAAAAAAATCGAAATTAACTCATAATGCACTAAAAATAATGATAAATAACATAAATCAAGGAGAAAACCCAATGAAAGTACCGTTATTAGACCTAAAAGCCCAATATAAGAAGCACAAACAAGAATTAGACCAAGCATTAATCGAAGTAGCAGAATCGCAATACTTTATCCTCGGACCGAAAGTTAAGAAACTCGAAGAAGAAATCTGCGAAAAACTGAACGTTAAGCATGCTATCGGTGTATCATCGGGTACAGATGCCCTTCTGATAGCGTTGATGGCAGCAGGGATTAAGCCCGGTGATGAAGTGATTGTCCCGACCTACTCTTTCTTTGCTACGGCAGGTGTTGTTTCGCGTTTGGCGGCAGTTCCTATCTTTACAGATGTTGATCCGGTAACATATAACATAGATGTAAATGATATCGAAAAACGAATTACACCCAAAACTAAAGCAATTATCCCCGTCCATCTCTACGGGCAAACAGCCGACATGGATCCGATTTTAGAGATTGCCCGTAAACATAACCTCTGCGTTATCGAAGATGGTGCGCAAGCTATTACAGCACAATATAAAGACGGTAAATGCGCGGGTACTATCGGCCATATCGGGTGTTTTTCTTTCTTCCCCAGCAAAAACTTAGGTTGTTTCGGTGATGGCGGTATGGTTGTTACCAACGACGATGAGTTAGGCGAAAGACTGAGGATTATGAGAGTTCACGGTGGTAAACCTAAATATTATCACAAAACTATTGGTGGTAATTTTAGACTCGATGCTATTCAGGCTGCTGTATTGTCGGTAAAATTGCCGTATATCGATAGTTGGTCGGAAGGTAGAAGAAAAAACGCAGCTCTGTATAACAAGCTTTTCATGGAAGCAGGCCTAGCGAATATTACAGGTAAAGCAGAATTCGATGACAAGAATAAAGTTCAGCTGCCGATGGCCATGTACGAAAAGTTGGGAATTAAGAACTATCATATCTACAATCAGTATGTCATCAGAGTCGAAAAGAGAGATGAATTAATGGCTCACCTCAAAGAAAATGACATCGGCTGCGAAATATATTATCCGGTATCATTCCATAAACAAGAGTGCTTCCAAGAATTGATCAATGATCCGGCTAATGATATGGCTATGGATCAATATCCGGTTTCTGATTTCTGTGCCGATCACTCCATAGCTTTACCGGTATATCCGGAACTTTCCGAAGAACAGATAGAATTTGTCGTAGCAACGATAAAGAAATTTATTGCCGGATAAAGGAACCCAAAAATATATCTAGAGGTTCAAACGGTATTTAATAATAACAGATGAAGAATTGACAGATTGGAGCGATACCAATAGTCTTCCATAACCTTATAGGTTGCTCCAGCTTCCGGCTATGGTATCTCTCCAGTTTTTATCCCGAACAAGGGCAGAATTTACCAGTGTTCATAGCATCCCTGCTCTGATTCTTTCTCAGTGCTCATAGCATCTTGCTCTGTTTGTTCCCCCTCCGCTCTCCGCTCTTTGCTCTCTGCTCTTCGCTCTGGATTCTCTCCGTGCCTTCGGTGTTCTCGGTGGTTCATTCCGTTTTTAATCCCAGCCAAGGGCAGGGATGCCCTTGTGACCTTGGTCAAGCTCTGGAAGAACTTGATACATTCAGTT
>PWNZ01000255.1 GCA_003564135.1 Candidatus Cloacimonadota bacterium | reverse complement strand
GTTATTGATAACAAGACCATTTTTTCACAGGGATATCATGACAGGCATAATTTGACTTCTCCATCGAGTACTAAGCGAGCGGTAGATTCTCTTGTGGAGCAAGGTGTATTAGAAAAAATCGGCAAGCAATATTACTTTTCCGACCCCTTTATCCCGAGGTGGCTGACATTACGCAATTATGCATAACGCACCTTTGCGTAATGACTAACTAAGCACTCTTCTCAACCCTAAACTCTAAACTCTTTAAATCTGTGTTCATCCGTTATATCTGTCCAATCCGTGTTCCTATTCTACTATTCAACTAATTTACTAATCAACTTTTTTTCCCCATCCTAAATTCTACATTCTAAATTCTAAATTGATTCTTAATCTGTGTTCATCCGTTTAATCCGTCCAATCCGTGGTTCAATTATTAGTGAAATTCGTGTAATTAGTGGATAAAAACTTCTCAACCTCATTGAACAGTATTGTCAATTATATTTCATCCTGATTGAGATATACGTAAACAGCAGGCCTACAAGTTATGGAAAAAGCCAAAATAAAAGAGCTTATCGTTGAATACAAACATCGTTTTTTGATGACTCGGGAGGTAATGCAATGCTTAGAAAAATAATTAACCTCAAATCTCAAAAATACATCATACATATTCCCAAAGAGTACTTAAACAGAGATATAGAAATATTAGTACTTCCCTATGATGTCCCACAAGAAAATCAGTGTTCCGAAGATAACGGTACCGGGATAGTCAAAAAAACGGCAGGAATTCTTAAAGGTAGGAACATTGATCCTCTTGAGTGGCAGCAAAAAATACGCTCAGAATGGGACTAAGATGATTAAATACCTGATTGATTCCAATATTAAATGATAAATATTTTTCCGTGTAATCCGTGTAATCTGTGGTTCATTTATTAGTGAAATTAGTGTAATTGCCTGCGTTCCTCGGCGAGCTCCACTTCGTTCCGGTTAGTGGATTATCTCTCTCAACTCTCAACTCTCAACCCCATCCTACATCCTACATCCTACATTGCTTTTAACTCTCAACTCTCAACTCTCAACTCTTTTCTCATCTGTGTTCATCCGTTCAATCCGTCCCATCCGTGTTGCTATCATTCGTGCCCATTTGTGAATTTTGATTTGTGTTCATTTGTGGTCGGTCTCTTTCCAACCTCACAACCTCACAACCTCTTTTCCTAGTTCCATAAATCATCAATCGTAAACCGTACAAGGAGAAAAAAATGAAAGAAAAGAATAGAACTTGTCCCATCTGTTATGGCAGTATTGAAGAAGGGGTAACAATTTTTACCGTAAAGGCAGGAGATTGTATTCTTGTCTTAGAAAATGTTCCGGCTTCTCTGTGTTCGGTATGTGGTGAAAAATGGTTTTCAGATGCGGTAGTGAAAAAAATTGAGGAAATTGCCTCGTCGGTTAAAACAAGTAATATCCGTTTCGAAGTCAGAACATTCAGTGCCGCTTAACATCGTAAATCGTTTTCCCTCTTTCCCCTTTTATCAGTTAAATCAGGTTTATCAGAGTTCTCCCTTTTTCCTAATCTACTATTCTACTATTCAACTAATTAACTCTTTTTTCATCAGGATCATCAGTGTCATCAGGAGCATCAGAGTTCCCCTTTTTCGACTAAGCACTAAGCACTAAGCACCAAGGACCAAGCACCAAGCACCAAGGACTAAGCACTCTCTCCCTATTCTACTAATTTACTAATCTACTAAGAAACCAAGAACTACCATCACCATGACCATTTCACAATTAAAAACAATCATTTCTCAAGGAGAAGGCGAGCAAGTTGAATTCAAAAGCTCCTTTGGGGATAATGTGATTGAAACATTAGTGTCGTTTTCAAACTCTAAGGGAGGCACTGTCCTGATTGGGGTGTCAGATGAAAATCGCATAATGGGGATTGACTTAGGCAAGGAAACGGTTCAGAATTGGATCAATCAAATTAAGAGTAAAACCAACCCTCAGATTATTCCGGAAGTTGACATTGTTGATGTACAAAACAGAGCGGTTGTTGTTCTTTCGGTTCAGGAATATCCAATTAAACCTGTATCAACGAGAGGCAGATATTATAAAAGGGTTGTTAACTCGAATCATATTCTAAGTACTGCAGAGGTAGTAAACATTCATCTTCAGTCTTTCAACACAAGCTGGGACTATCACCTTAACAACCGGTTTTCAGTTAAAGACATCTCTTTTGAGAAAGTTCAAGCGGTTATTGATGAGATTAATGTCTCCGGAATCAGGATAAAAGAAGATCCATTGAGTTTTCTGATAAAGCAAGATTTGATTCGTGACGGTTCATTAACGAATGCAGCCTATCTATTATTCAAGGAATCAACTTCAGTTTTAACAACTATTGAGTTGGGCAGATTTCAAGATGATATCACAATCAAAGACAGTCATCGCACTAAAGATGATATTATAACCCAGGTCGAACAAGTGATGTCGTTTGTTAAAAAACATATTAACAAGGAAGTTCTAATTACTGGCGAGGCACGTAATGTGCAACGATGGCAGTATCCCTTAGAAGCTGTTAGGGAGGCTGTTATGAATATGATAGTTCATAGGGATTACAGGTCTTCATCGGATTCTATCGTAAAAATTTACGACACAAGGATAGAGCTTTATAATCCCGGAACTCTGCCTCAGAGCATAACGATTGATGACCTACTTTCCAATAACTATAAATCTGTCCCCAGAAACAAAGTTATTGCAGATTTTTTTAAGACTTTGGGTCTGATAGAAAAGTATGGATCAGGCATACGACGTATTATTGAAGAGTGTAAGAAAGAAGGTCTTCATCAGCCAGATTTCCGGAATATTTCAGAAGGTTTTATGGTGACCTTCTATTCAAAAGAAGATGTTGTTACAGGTGGTCAGACAGGTGGTCAGACAGGTGGTCAGACAGGTGGTCAGACCAATGAAACTTTCTCTTTAACGAAGCAACAGAAAAAAATATTAGCTATAATGGGAAAGAATGGTAATGTTACCAGAACAGAGCTTTCTCAGCAGCTTGACATCAATGAGTCTGCAATACAGAAGCACATATCAAAACTGAAAAAGCTTGGCGTTATTAAAAGAGTAGGTCCTGATTTTGGTGGTTACTGGCAAGTCCTGAAGTAGCCGGACAAGCACTTAATATCTCTTTCCTTTTCTTTAATCAGG
>PWNZ01000246.1 GCA_003564135.1 Candidatus Cloacimonadota bacterium | reverse complement strand
CATAGTAAACGTCCATGACTGCGAGAATGAAGAACGAAGAATGAAAAATGAAGACACCCGAGGGGATGATTAAATTACCGGCTAAAGCCGGCGGACCAACCGACTGAAGTCAGCGTTCCATTAATCTGCGGAAGCTGAGAAATCTGCGGGAGAAATTTTAAACATAGTAAACATGCTTCTTGGGAAATGTGTTTATAACTGCGTAATAATTAACTGATACCGACGTTTTCAGATCAGTACAATAGAGTCACCTCGAGTAGTTATCCCCAACCCGGCCAGGCCGGAACCAAATTTTTATCCACAAATGAACACGAATAAAAAAACAATGAAGAATGAAGAAGTTTAGGAGATTTTGTGCTTCGCTGTTTAGAATTGTGTAAATATTTCGGAGCGAGAGAGCATAGTGTACGCAACAATAGAGCCACTTACCCCCTAAAACCGACGAGCCGGCTCTGTTTTTGTGTCAAAGCGCAGCTTCGCCGTACGGAGTTAGGCAACTATTATTCACTTCGCCGTACGGAGTTAGGCAACTATTATTCACTTCGCCGTACGGAGTTAGGCAACTATTGTTAGCTTCGCCGTACGGAGTTAGGCAACTAATCTTTTTTAAACTAGCTCGACGCAGTCAATATTATTGATAAGGTACTAAACCGGATAGAGATTACTAAGGGACAAAACGCTGAAGCCCGAGTAGTTAGGGCTAATCTTTTTTGACTATTTTCTGGGCTAAAGCGTTGTCGACCTGACAAACCCTCATACAGTTGAGACAAAAGATACAATTGGAATCATCAATGTCTTCTTTATCGAGGATATCGATATTCATTTGGCAGTTATCTTGACACTCTAAACAGTCGGTACAGGTTTCTAAGTTTCTTCTGATCATAAGACGGGGTATCCGCAATTTCTCACCTATAAATTGTAGACAGTTCATTAAGGCAGCATAAGGGCAAAGATAACGACACCAAAACCTGACTATCAAGATATTCATAAGCATAATCAGTCCTAATAAGAATATACCGGGTATTAATATTTGAGGCTGTGAGAGCTTGGTAATTGTCATTATCGGACAAGCATCATTATAGATCCGATTGGCGAAGATACCGACTGCTACAAGGTTAAAGACAAGCAGCAGATATTTTAGCATCTTTAGCTTTCGGTCTAGCTGTGGCGGCAGCTTGTTAGTCTTTTTCCGAAACGGGTTAAGGTAGTTTATATATTCGCTTAACGTTCCGAAGGGACAAACAAAACCGCAAAAAACCCTACTAATAATCAAAGTTAGAACAAGCAAAATCAACCCGGCAATAATCGTCTCAACAAAAAGAAAAAAGCTTTGAGGATTCAAACCACTCGCGCCGAAGCAGACTAATGCATAAGGGCAATATTGATGTGCTATAAACCTTGTCGAGGTCATTATGATCCAGATAGAAGCTACAATTCCTGCTAACTGTATCAGTCTTCTAATTGTATATTTCATATTCTTTTATTACTTTCGTTTATCTCTTAGTTAAAGTGTGTTTTTTGCTTGTTGTGGCGTGAAATTTTAAGCAGCCTACTTATTGTGAGCTCTATTTTGACCTCTCCCTTGCCATAAAGGTGTACCATCATCATCTCGGAATCGGTATTCTTTACCGTCCATAATAATTATGCATACTGCAATATCGGCTATCTCAATTTCTTCTTGAGAGTAAACGAAGCCGGTAACTTTTATCTCGGCATGTTCCGATAATTTAATACCGGTTTTCTCCCTATGATTATGGTCTCCTAAGTGTAATTCATACTTTGCGTCGGCGGTTATCAGGCACCATTCTCCTTTTATTTCGGTAACAATTCCCGAGAAGGTATCTATTTCGCCCAACCTGACAAAGTCTCTTCCTCTTAATGATGCTTCTGCTTTTTGTTGAGGATTGTGCTGCCGGGACTGCTCTTGGCCAAGTATATTAGCAGTTAGTAAAGCCAGCATAGCGGTTAGTGATACTAAGATGATCTTCATTATTGACTCCTATTTCCAGTTATAAGTAGTAAGACAACTGCTGATACAAATAGCTGTATTATTTTTTGTTTTGAGCCGTTAACTATTGTTTCCATCAACCCCAAATCCAGATTATTAAGGGTATTCCGATAATTATTACAAAAATCTGCAGCGGCAAGCCCATGCGCCAATAGTCACTAAACTTATAACCCCCGGGACCTAAGACTAGGGTATTAGATTGATGGCCTATAGGGGTTAGAAACGGAGAGGAAGCGGCCAAAGCAATGGTCATCAGAAAGACATCAACCGATGTGCCGACATTATTTGCAATTATAATGGCTATAGGCGCCATTAGTACCGCCGTAGCGGCATTATTCATAATGTTGGACAGTATCATAGTAATAACCATAAGAACCGATAAAATCAGCCACAATGGAAAGGTAGAGCCAATACTGAGAATACTCTTAGCTATCATTTCTGCACTACCTGATGTCTCAAATGCCGATCCGATTGGGATCATAGCTGCTAATAAGACAATCACCGACCAATCGACAACCGAATAGACCTCGCGAAATGAAATCACATTTGTCAGCACATAAAGTAAGGCAGCAATAGAGAAAGCAACAGGAGCAGAAAATAAACCCATCACAACGGTAATTATGGCCGCTAGGAAAATTGAGGAAGCTAACAAAATTCTCTTTTTATAACCGATCCTTAGTCCTCTTTCAGCTAAAGGTATGCAGCCAATATTGGTAATTGTATCGTCTAACAGATGAGTCCTTCCCTGTAGCAGTAACACATCACCTACCCTGAACTTGACTTGATCTAGCCTTTTTATCAATCTGACATTGCTTCGGGCGACTGCTAAGAGATTAATCCCGTATCTCGATCTCATATTAATCCCGGCTGCTGTTTTCCCGGTTAGTTTGGAATCTTTTGAAACAATTACTTCACGAATAGAGATGTCTTTTGACCCGATAGCATCCTTTCGAAATTTTTTCCCACCCAAAAGGTCAAAACCGGTAACATCGACGAAGCTCTTGAGATTTTCCGGATCCGCTTCTAAGATTATGATATCATCGGTTGTAAGCTGTTCATATTGATTAGGAACATGAATCCTTCTTTTGTTTCTGATCAGCCCCAAAACGGATATATCTACCCCTTCAATACTTCTTATGTCAGTAACTGTTTTCCCGTTCATCTTAGCGTCTTTAAGCACTTTTACTTCTGTTATGTATTCGTCTATACGGAACAAATCCGCTGCTCCGCTTTGGCCTTTACGTTTAGGCAATAATCTCCATCCCAGAAGAGAAATAAACAGAACCGATACAATAGTAATAGGCAAGCCCACAGGCAGGAAATCAAACATCTTAAAAGGGTTTGAATTAGCATCGGCTCTGAAAGTGGCTATTATGATGTTAGGTGGTGTTCCTATCATGGTAATCATACCGCCCACTAAAGAGCTAAACGCCAGTGGCATCAAAACAAAAGAAGGTGGTGTTCCGTTTTTTCCGGATGCTTGAATAGCAACGGGCATCATGATAGCCAAAGCCCCAACATTATTCATAAATGCGGAAGCAAAAGCTGTTATGGTACAGAGCAACAGGATCATAGAAACCTGTGTTTTCCCCATTTTAATAACCCATCTGGCTATAACGTCTATCAACCCGGAATTTTGTAGACCTTTACTGATAATCATTACGGCGGCAACAGTAATAACTGCCGGATGACCGAAACCGACAAATATCTCATCAGCAGGAACAACCCTTAACACCGCTACGGCAAAAAGGGCTGATAAAGCTACTAAATCGTATCTGATTTTGCCCCAGATGAATAATAATAATACCGTTGCCAAAATAAGAAACATTACATTCTGCATCTGAAAAGCCTCGCAAAGAGTTGAACACATTATGGGCAGGTCAGCACCTGACCTGCCCATAATTAATAATTCGGCATGTATTTTATATAGTCTACAGTTCTATAACTTCAACATTAGCTCTGGGGACAGTAACTGTTTGACCGTCTTCCAGTTCTGCTTCCAAGATTCTTACTTTTGTTTCGCTTTCTACGACTACCAGAGATTCCGGCAGCTTAATTATGCGACCGATCTTACCGAAATTTGGTTCTCTAATAATTCTAATCATACCACCAATGTCAAGCGTTGACATCCTAGGTTTTTGTGCAACTAATTCATCTTCATCAAAATCGAGAGGAACTATGATTTCTGGCCTGATAACGCCGGCTCTAATCTGTGTCCTTCCATGAATAGACGCTTTTTTACCTTCAAATTTTTGCAATAGTTCAAAGGTCTTTCTAGCCATAGAAATTTTGCCGAATCCTTCAGTTACGACGAGGGTGAGGCCAATCTCTTCATGACCGGTAATTGCTACTCCAATATCATATCCGAGCAATTCTTTTATATCTGTATCACTTATCCCGCCGGTAATAATCCCCCTAACTCCAACTTCTTTTGCTTTTTCGATAGTAGTAAGATCACATGTTGAACCCACAACTATCAATTTATCTTTACAGTCGTCGGTTATATCTGCTGTTTTTGCTGAGGAGTCGGGTGCTGATACGAGCATTTTCAATAAACCTGTGGTTTCATTACCTAAACCGAAGATACCTTGAACATAAGCCGACTTGTTTTCGATAACTACCCCTTCATCAGGGATAACATCAACTACAATTCCATCTATAAATGCTCTAACTTGAATCGGTATGCGTGGTTCTCTGAGCAGAGCCTGTCCGGTATGGGCAGATACACTTTCAAATTCACCGTCTAGCGGAGAACGAGCAGTTGATTTAAATAATCCCAAGAAACCGCTGGTTTGTGCCAGAATTTGTCCTTTCTTTATCTTGTCTCCCGGCTTGACTTTTAAGTGTTCATTTAATGTAGCCGGTAGTACACCTAAGGCGTTAGCTAGTTTCATAGGCATAACTTTTCCGGGAAGAAACGTTTCTGCAACAAAATCTTCAGCTTTTACTTTATCCCCTTTCTTAACGAGAACCTTTCCTTTGAGGGGTAATATTCTCTCTTTTTTTAGTACAATGTTTTCAGTTACTGTTAGTCCTGCTGAATATGCTTGAGCCATTATTTCCTCCTAAGCTAAAATCTCTTCGGGATAAACTTTTAGTTCTTTCATCCACTTTTTCAGTAAAGATATTCGTAGTTGATTATCTGCCGGTAAAGAGAAGGGACGTCCCCTCGTATCAATAACAGTTCCGACGACACCACCGGTGATCACTTGAGAAACACTATGATTCTTTCCGGCACCTAAATCAAGACCTTTTTTGGGAGTAAGTGTCGCTTGAGCTTCTTCTCCGGGTCCTAAGGGAACTAATTTTATTTCGCCGTAAGGGATATCTTCTTCAAAGACCGATCCGTCAGGGAGTTCAATTTTTGCATGCAGAGCCGATTGTCCCAGCTTTCCTTTACCCACCGGCACTATAGACGTTCCTAAGTGAATGAGACAATCCTTATTAAAGACTTCAGTAGCAGCTTGTTCACTTATCTCAGCTAAGACACCCAGCTGCGGCATCATAAAGATACTATCAACTGCCAGCCGGGTAATACCTTCCGGCAAGAAAGCGTCTAACATCATCATCACCGATTGATGCCTTCTAGGAGCATGTGAGAGCACACCACCACTACCTACAAGTAAATCTAATGTCATCATATTAACAATGGTTCCTCCCGAGACACTTTGATCAAATGCATCGGAGATACCACGATTCTGTTGCATACCTTTCAATGACACGGCAAACTCTTTATGCTGCAGGAAGGCCAGGCGTAAAGCTTCTTTAGCTATAGCTTGTTCTAAGACCAACTCATCTAATTTCTGAGGTATAGTTGTCGGTCTGATCATTTTATTTTTTATCATGTTTCTCAGATCGGCACGGTTAATATCGAAAGGCACCCAGCGTAGGATGTTTTCTAATCCGGAAGATGCTAATACATTGGAAATACTATAACTCATTCCCAGGTTAGCGCTAACCGTTCTGTTAAAAACAAATTCTTCAGTGAAAACGGAAAAGACGTCCGTTGTTGCACCACCGATATCAACACCGAGAGCTTCAATATTTTCTACTTTGGCTACTTTCTGCATGATGTTGCCGACGGCAGCAGGTGTTGGCATAATAGGAATATTTTTTACTTCACCGTTAATTGGACCTTTTGTCCAACTCATCAATTTATTGTAACCTGGAGCCTGCGCCATTACATGTTCCATAAACAAGTCATGAATCTTATCTCGAGCAGGGCCAAGGTTTTCCATCTCCAGTTTTGGTCTTAAGTTTTCAGTGATAATTAAATCGACATTATCTTGAAGAGTTTCTTTTACTATATTGGTAGCGTCTTTATTACCGGCATAAATAATCGGCAGCTTGTAGCTTGAACCGAGTCTTGGTTTCGGATCTGCAGCAGCGACAAGCTCCGCCAGCTCGGCGACATGCTTGGTAGTTCCGCCATCTACACCACCTGCCATAAGAATCATGTCGGGGCGTAACTGTCTGATCCGTTCGATTTTTTCGTAATTAGGTCTTTTATCGTTACTAGCAATGAGGTCCATAACTATAGCGCCGGCTCCTAATGCTGCTCTTTCAGCACTTTCACCTGTCATTCTTGCTACGACGCCTGTAACCATCATCTGCAAGCCGCCACCGGCGCTGCTGGTCGAAACATAAGCATCTACACCGATTTCACCATCCCGGGGCATCAAGATGCCATCATCGGTGATAAACTTAATATTCGGGTTTTTGTATTCCAACTGAGCTAACTCTTCAACCTCATTAACGGCGTTGAGCACTCCTTTGGTTACATCATTTAGAGGAGCCTCCACAGTCGTAGGAGCTTCGCCTCTAATTGTTTGACGATATTCGCCGTCAATATATTCGATTAATATTGCCTTAGTTGTGGTGCTACCACAATCAGTGGCTAATATTCTCGTTAGTTTGTCTTTAGCCATTCTACCCCCTGGTTTTATTTCTTATTCATTATTTTCATTTTTTTTAAGATCTTTTGCAGTTGTTCTTTTCTTTTTTTTCTTCTACGTTTTCGAATCAACCTGGCCTTTTTCCGCTCTTCGCGATGTAATTCTTCGTCCAGCTCATCCACTCTTTTAACTAATAAATCAACGTATTCCCGCTTTTCTATTAGTACTGCTACTTCCTGAACCTCTTTTTCACTGAAGAACACTTCAATGAAAGGTGATACAGCATATATGGCTTGGCTGGTCAGACCGGAAAGTGGCTTTAGCGACTCTATGGTCATAATAGCAGCAGTTCCAAGCCTTCTTTCAACGAAAAACCTAGCGAACTTCTCAATAATTTCCAAAGCTCTTTCTTTTTCCAGTTCTACTATCATAGACATATTTTTTTAATCAATCTCGTTAGATTATTTAAGATTTAAGCCTGCCCTGGCTACAGTCAGGACAAACACTGATGCAGCTCCTTTTGACTTTAGTGCTTTGCTTATCGCATTAACGGTTGCACCAGTCGTGAAAACGTCATCGACTATCAGTATATCTAGATCGTTTATTGGAGTGTTTTTGTCAACAGAAAAAGCTTTGCTGACATTACCTTTTCGCTCGTCACCTATCAAGATAGTTTGGCTTTTGGTGTATTTGATCCGTTTAACCAAGTTAGGCTTGTAAGTCCATCCGAAATGAGAGGCCGTTTTAGCTGCTATTGATTCTGACTGGTTGTATCCTCTTTCTCTTTTCCTAACACTATGCAAAGGAACAGGCACAACAGCATCAATATTATTGAAAGGTCTATGCTTTTCCAGCCAGAAAACTATCAGTTCCGTTAATACCGCAGCTATTCCGGTCATTTCATTGTATTTATAATTATGTATCAGGTTTTCCGTCAATTTATCGTAGCATAAAACAGAGCGGTTCTGATTGAAAACAAATCCTTCTTCGCTGCATTGAGGGCAGCTGTTAAGGGTGAAAGCAGGGTCATTAAAATCAAAATAATAACCACATTTTTCACAAGTTGCTTTCGGTATAATACTCAGATTTCGCCTGCACTCGCAACAGATATACTTGTAAGGCCTTTCGATCCTGCTATCACAATGAATACAGAGGTTAGGAATCAGCAGATCAGACCCTTGCAGCAATAAACTTTTCAATTGATGAAAATAAGATGTTCCCATCACCTGAACCACTAAAGTCTTGGGCATTTCTTTCAGGGTGCGGCATCAAGCCTAAAATATTGCCTGTTTTATTAACAATACCGGCAATATTATCGATCGAACCGTTGGGGTTATAATCTTCAGAAACCTCACCTTGAGAACTGCTATATCGGAAAACTATCTGTTGATTCTCTTTTAAGTCTTCCAGCCCCTTTCGGCCAATGAAATAGTTACCTTCTTTATGAGCTATTGGAAAGTCAATAACTTGTTTATCTTGGAAACTACTTGAAAAAGCTGTTTGGTTATTCTCGACTCTCAAAAACTGATGACTACAGATAAACTTCAAGTCACGGTTCATCATTAATACACCGGGCAAAAGGCCTGATTCGGTGAGAATCTGAAACCCATTACAGATTCCAATTACTAAGCCACCTTTATTAGCAAAAGTTATGATCTCTTTGATTACAGGTGAAAAACGAGCTATTATGCCACATCTAAGGTAATCTCCATAGGAAAAGCCACCGGGCAGGATCACCGCATCCGGTTTTTTCAAGTCAGTATCTTTGTGCCAGATCAAGTTGACTTCATTATTCCGTTTCAATGCTACATAATAGCTATCATGATCACAATTAGATCCGGGAAATGTAACAACGCTATATTTCATTGACTATCTACCTCAGTTTTTGTTAGCTTCTGCATCAGAGACCGGCTCTAATTCATAATTATATGTTTCGGTATTAGGGTTGGCTAAAACCTTGTCACATATAAGTTCTACCTTTTCGGAAACAATTTTTTCATCGCTGATATTAAACATAACCTCAATATACTTGCTAACTCTGACATCAGCGACCTCTTCATGGCCTAATGAATGTAGTGCATGCATTACGGCATTACCTTGCGGATCCAAGACACTCGGTTTCAATATGATATAGATTTTTGCTTTAAACATCATTCCTCGCTATTATTTAATTGTTAAGAATTTATTTTAACTAGTTTTGACGGTTAATATTTGACCGCCCTAGCCTTCTGCAATGTTGGATTTACCGGCTAACACCTTCACAAAATATCTAAGCAGGTGGTAGACAATATACAGAAAAAGCCAGAAGAAAAAAGATAGATAGTAATACCTGTGAAATACGACTAAACTCAAGACTGCTACTAAGGTAAAATATTTGGTAAACTTGCTGACCCGTCCCTTCTCGTCTAAAGCCATGAACTCTATCCTACTTACCATAAGCAGCGAGACGAACACCATTAAAATCGCTAACAACACCGGATGTGGATTAATACCGTAGTGCACCAGGAAAAATATGACCAATGAACTCAAAAAACTCGCTGCAGCAGGAATCGGCAGCCCTATAAAAGAGCTTTTATCGTGGGAGTGGGTGTCATTAAGGTAAAAACGAATCAAACGATAACAGCCGCTGAATACGTAAACAATAGCAACCACAGCACCGATAAAACCGATTTCAATCAAACTGACTCTAAACAACAAAAAACCGGGCACTATTGCGAAAGCAACAAAGTCGGACATCATATCGAAAGTGGCACCAAAAGAGGACATAGCGTTTAGTTTTCTTGCTACCATTCCATCAGTGAAGTCAAACACCATGCAGAGAAATACGAGCAAACCAGCTTGCACGTATAGAGACTCTGCGATAAGATACAGAGATATAAAGGCCCCTGTAAGGCTTAAGGAAGTAAAGAGATTAGGTACTACAAAGCGAAATTTACTCATGTTTCTCTTCTGTTTCTAGAACCAGACTTTTTTTAAAGGTTTTATATGATTCCGACTCTATGGAAAATGTAATCGACATTCTTAATATATCTGGAATATGAGAAGATATCATCTATTTCTTTTGAGGATAGGTTTTCTCTGACCGTCTCATCAATTATTGCCACATCTTTAAGTGAGCTTTTATTTTCTCGGGCTCTGAATGCCAGTTCTTGGACTAAAGCATAAGCTTCTTCGCGGGTAAACCCTTTTTTCGTTAGGCTCAGTAAGAGGGCTTGGGAGAAGTAAATCCCTCCCGAGAGCTTAAGGTTGCGGTCAATATTTTCCATTTTAACATTAAGATTAGCTATCAGGTTGGTTGTTTTATTAAGCATATAGTTGATAAGAATGGTCGAATCGGCGAGAATAACTCTTTCCACCGACGAATGGCTGATATCTCTTTCGTGCCACAACGCATTATTTTCTAAGGCGGCGCTCAGATTACCTCTCAGCAATCTCGCTAAACCGCTAAGCTGTTCGCTTACGATAGGGTTTTTCTTATGAGGCATAGCTGATGATCCTTTCTGTCCTTTGGTAAAGTTTTCTTCTGCTTCATCAACTTCCGTTCTCTGCAAGTGCCTAATTTCGATGGCTATTTTTTCAATGTTACTACCTACCAGCGCTAGAACCGACATATAATCTGCGTATATATCTCTGGAGATTACTTGCGTGGTAATGTTAGCCGGTTTCAGTTCTAAATAGCGGCAAGCGGATTCTTCTATTTCCGGTTTCAGATAGGCAAAGTTTCCGACAGCTCCTGACATTTTCCCTCGGGACACCTCATCAATCACTCTTTCCATCCTTGCTATGTTTCTTTGTAGTTCATCATACCATAGCGCAAACTTAAGACCGAATGAAGTCGGTTCAGCATGAATTCCGTGAGATCTACCTATAGAGATGACTCCTTTATATTCTTTAGCTTTAATCTTAAGTGTTTCGGAGAGTTTAATTAGATCACTGAGGATGATCTCACCGGCTTGTTTAAGCTGGAGGGCGTTGGCTGTATCAAGTACATCCGATGATGTCATACCGTAATGAATCCAACGCGAAGCAGGCCCTACATTCTCGGCTACATTTGTTAGGAAGGCAATGATATCATGTCTGGTCGTTTCTTCAATTTCGGCTACTCTTTCCACATCAAAATCAGCTTTATCGACAATATCATTAAAATCATTATCAGGGATTACGCCTAGATCATTTAATGCACGACATACTGCTATCTCGACATCCAACCAACACTGGTATTTATTCCGTAATTCCCATATCTTACTCATCTCAGGCAAACTATATCTTGCGATCATTGATATCTCCTTATTTATGTTATTGCATCTTGTTTTATATGGTTTTGTGTAACCTGTTTAACCTCTATTCTATCTACGGTAATCGTGAACAGCAATTCATTATCACGAAAAAATTGCATCTTTTCCGGTTGGTTGTAGGCACGATAGTCTATCAACAGGCTCAAGTTTTCCGATGTTTCTTGAGCAACTGTATTATTTATCAGGACTGTTATACCGGTTATCTGCATGCTTTCATCGAACTGAACTCGCAAATCTTTATCATGAAAGTGGCCATGATCAACTATTTTTGAGCTATTCTTCTGCAATACAGCCAGCCCTTTATGCAACAGGTTTATATCTATATCATCCACAGTTATTTTATTCTGAGGTATCAAGTTCATAATATTTTGGGGTGCTTCCAGGCTTAGTTTATCTGATATGCTAAGCTGCAAAAAAGGTTGGGGACGAAGCCCAAAAAAGCCGGTATCAAAGACTGCTAGTTGGAAGCTGTCGTTATCCATAGTTATACTGACATTTTTTCGCAATCTCAATTGCCGATAGGTGATTTCAATGATACCATCCAGCCGGAATCCTCTCCACATAGAAAGATGGTTGGTCAGTAACTCCATCTTATCAGAATCGACTCGCCGGAAAGTTGAACATCCTGATAACAGACCTATCACAATTATGAGACTTAAAACTACCTTAACTTTACTATGCTTAAAATAGTTATAAGTTACCAGCGGTACCGGCACGCTGACTTCAGTCGGCTGGTACGTCGGCTTCAGCCGGCAATTATTAACCATTCCTCCGGTTCTATCCATTTTGCAATCATACATCATGCATTGTAAATTATACATCATTCTCACAGCCATGTCCGTTTCCTATGCTTAAAATAGTTATAAGTTACCAGTGATTCCGGAACGCTGACTTCAGTCGGCTGGCACGCCGGCTTTAGCCGGCAATTATTAACCATTCCCCCGGGTGTTTTCATATTCGTTATTGGTTCTTGGTTCTTTGTTGAGGATGTCATGAGCGTTTACTTGGTTTAAAAGGTCTCCCACAGATTTCTCAGATTCCCCAGATTAATGGAACGCTGACTTCAGTCGGTTGGTCCGCCGGCTTTAGCCGGTAATTTAATCATTTCCTCGGGTGTCTTCATTATTCATTCTTCATTCTCGCAGTCATGGACGTTTACTATGTTTAAAATAGTTATCAGTTACCTGTGATTCCGGAACGCTGACTTTCAGTCGGCTGGTACGTCGGCTTTAGCCGGCAATTTTTAATCATTT
>PWNZ01000138.1 GCA_003564135.1 Candidatus Cloacimonadota bacterium | reverse complement strand
CGATAAAGCTGCGGATGAAAAACTTTTATTTCGACAAAACTCCGGCACCAAAAGTAGAAGTCAAGATATATAGAGCGCTTGACCCTGATCATCCCAATCCCAAAACTGATCCGCTGTACGCTGTTAAGTTGTATACTCCGAAAGGTACTGTGAAGTTTGCATATGAGGGTCGTGATCAGGAACATTATTATGCTGTTAATACGCAGACTAAAAGACTTTCTAACTTGCTCAAATTCGTCTGGGAGCAGGAGATAGAGTTCGAACCGAAGAAAAGTAAAAAGCCGGATCGATGGTCAATAATAGCCGATATCTTCCTGAGAGGTGCGGGTACTAACGAATCTGAGAAAACCATTGAGCAGCATACACCATTTCCCAGGTTATTAGCCCGGTATCCGCTATTTTTGCATAACGTATTGAAAATACGGAAGAGGATGGACATGAATAAATATATAGAAATACTAGTGAAAAGTGAACAATGAATGGTGAACGGTGAAAGAGCAGAGGGCTAAGAGCAATAAAAAAATAATGTATAATTTATAATGTATAATTTAGAATGAAAAAGTAGATTAGTAGATTAGGAAAAGATGGGGATTATGAACAATGAACAATGAACAATGAAGAGTGAATGGCGGAGAGTAGTAGAAAAAGTTTAGAGTTTAGGGTTGAGGAAAGAGCAGAGAGCAGAATGAAGTTTAGCGTTTAGAGTTTAGAATGTAGGATGTAGTACCTTAATAATCAAAATCGTGGTTTTTTTGGCAGATTATTTCGAAACAACCAGACCAAGATGGTCTGGAGACATAAAGGCCAAGCTCAAGATGAGCTTGATACAAAAAACCTGATGAGCTTGATACAAAGGTTGTGTCTCAAAGCTTGTGTACCAAGCTCTTCCAGAGATTGATTTATATGTCAAATACAGTGTTCATGAGCAAAAGAGCGCAAATTGAGAGCCGTAACTAAGTAAAGTTCAGCGAGCGGAGCGCAGCCAATTAAGTACCAAAGAGTGGCGCAAACCGACCACAAAATTAAAAATGAAAACTATCAACATATTTCGAAGTATAACCGATTTAGCCCAAATAATACAGTAAAAATATGGAGAACGCTGATTTTTTAGCCCGTGTAATTTCTTTTTATTACACCGGGTCAGTCGGTTGGTAAATCGAATTGGCTGTGTTCCTCGGCGAGCTCGTAAAAAGACTAGTTGCCGTCCTTCCTCCGGCGTGCTCCTTTCGGTCGGTTTATCCCTGATTTTAATGGGATAGATTGCATATAAACTTTGTCGTCTAGAGTTGGCACTCCAACCGGCTAAATCCGGCTTTGAGTTATCTCTAAATCATTTATTAGAAGCCATATTTATCCCCATTGCATTAGCTGGGTTTAATTTTCGGTATTGTTTCCAGGTGAGTCCGGCACTATATTATGGAGTAGTTGGTTTGATTTATTTCTTGACATCAACCACGGGGTAAATAACCATGCAAGACTAATAAAATATATGACCTATTAGGAAGGAGAATATAGATGAAAGAGAAAACTCATCCAAAGTATGAAAAGTTGGTTATCACCTGTGCATGTGGTAATACTTTTGAGACCAGTTCAACCAAGAGCAAGTTGACCGTAGATATATGCTCTGAGTGTCACCCATTTTATACCGGTAAGCAAAAACTGTTAGACACTGCTGGAAGAGTGGAAAAATTCAACAGACGCTATAACAAGAAAAAGAAAGAAGAAACTAAAGAAGAAAAATCTGAAGATTAGTTTAGGATTAACAAGCTTTTTTGCGGAGGTTGACGGGCATTCGGTAATTCTTGACATTGGGATTGTTATGTTAAATGAATGGTGGAAAATAAAGAACCAGAAGTTATCTCAACATACATCGCAGAGATGCAATCAATTAAACCTCATTATCTCATAGTAAACGCTCATGACAGTGAAAAATAATGTATAATTTACAATGTATAATGTATAATTGCAGGATGAAGACAAACGAGATGATGATTAAATTGCAGTGTTCAGACCTTTTTAACCCGTTAAGTAGTCTTTTTTACATAACTGGGTACAGGTCTGGGAAGAATCAGAGCAGGGATGCTATGAGCACTATACATAATCTGAGAAATCTGTGCGAGACCTTTTAAACATAGTAAATCAACAACCGGAGACAAATTTATGCTGACGAATACCAAGAAAAAAAAGATATCTATTGGTGGTCAGGCTGTTATTGAAGGTGTGGTAATGAGAAGCACCAATGCTATTTCAACAGCTGTCCGGCGTAAAGATAAAACTATCGAGCTGAAAAAAGAGCCTTTTGTAAGTGTAACTCAGCGTATTCCGGTATTCAAGCTACCTATTATCAGAGGGTTTGTATCTCTTATTTAGGTTTTAATTATTGGTGTTAAAACTTTGAACTTTTCCGCTATGAGAGCGGAATTAGACATGAATGAAGAAACCTCTGAGGGATCTGCATTGCCGCAGGAGAAATTAAGCGATCAGCAAAATGCTCCCCGGAAATCTAAATTTAAAGAAAAGAAGCCAAACAGCAAGAGAAGGGAGCAGTTTGAAACATTCCTCTCTTTTTTGATTGCCTTCGTTTTAGCATTTGGGATATTTACCTATCTGCCCTACCAAGTTGCCTATTTATTAGATTTGGAAGAAGGGTCCTTTATCTTTAACCTATTCACCGGAATTGTCCGCATAATTTTCTTTGTTGCTTACGTTAAGGGTATAAGTTTTCTTAAAGATATTAGACGAGTCTTTGAGTATCACGGAGCAGAGCATAAAGCTGTTCATGCTTTTGAAAATCAAGTTGAATTAACTTCTGCCTCAGTCGATAAGTATACAACTATTCACCCGCGTTGCGGCACGAGTTTCATTTTTTTGGTGTTGCTAATATCTATAATGATCTTTTCAATAGTAGATTACTTTGTAGCATTGAAGTTTGGAGTGCCACATCTTATGGTTAGGATAGGCTATCATTTGCTGATGTTACCCTTGATTTCAGGGCTTTCTTACGAGGTCTTGAAGATTTCTGAGAAGCATCTTGAAAACCCAATAGTCAAGCTCTTGACCTTGCCTGGTATGTTGTTACAGCGTATAACAACTCAGCCCCCTGATGAGGAGCAGATAGAGGTTGCAATAGTGTCTCTTTGTTCTGCCTTAGATATTCCTTATCCTCAATCAGAAAAGGTTAGAATCGTCGATATAGAGTGAAATGATCAATTTTGACATACTTAAACAAAAGATGAACAAATGGAACTAGTAGAAAATAAGGTAAAACAGTTAACTGAAGAATATAATCAGCTTAAGCAAGAGCTGAGTGATGTAGCCATATTCAACGACCAGCAGAAATATAAAACCATCAGTAAAAGGTTCAATGAACTCGATGAAATAGTGAACCTACATCAAGAAATACGAGTCACAGAAAGCGCCTTGAAAGATAATAAGGGACTAAACGAAAGTGAGTCAGATCCCGAGATGTTGGAACTTATTAAAGATGAACTGCAGCAGTTGGAGCAGGAATTAGCTGAAAAACAACGGGAGCTGGTAGCTCTTTTACTTCCCAAAGACCCAAACAATGAGAAAAATGCCATTGTGGAAATCAGAGCTGGGACAGGTGGTGAAGAAGCTGCGCTTTTTGCAGCCGATCTTTTTAGGATGTATAGCTATTATGCCGAGAAAAAAAAGTGGAAATTAAAGGTTTTACACTCTAATGAAACAGGGCTGGGTGGATTCAAAGAAGCGGTATTTTCTTTAGAAGGCAAAAATGTTTACGGTGATATGCGGTATGAAAGTGGGGTGCATCGTGTTCAAAGAGTGCCCGACACAGAGTCAAGCGGCCGTATTCATACCTCGGCGATATCGGTAGCAGTGCTTCCTGAGGCTGAGCCGGTAGATGTTCAAATTGAAGACAAAGACCTTAAAGTCGATGTTTATCGTTCTTCAGGTTGTGGTGGACAAAGCGTAAACACCACTGATTCAGCAGTCAGAATTACACATGTTCCCACAAGTATTGTCGTGACATGCCAAGATGAGAAGTCTCAAATCAAGAACAGGAACAAGGCTATGTCGGTTCTAAGAGCTAAATTGTTTGATAAGGAAATAGCTAGACAAGAACAGGAAACCTCATCCGCTCGTAAAAGTCAGGTCGGTACAGGCGACCGGAGTGCTAAAATAAGGACCTATAATTTTTCACAAAACAGGGTAACAGATCATCGTATAAACCTAACTTCTTATAAGTTGGAGCAAATACTAAGTGGGGAGATTGACGAGTTCACCAGCGCTCTAAAACTGGCTCATAAAAATGAGATGATGAAAACAGATTAAAACTGTTGCAATGATTCAATTAGCTATCATGTTCACAAAGAGGTGAGAAGTATCGGATTATGGACTTACTAGCACTAGTAATATTGTTAGTTTTTTTTCTACTCTCGATGTTTTTTTCGGGGATGGAGACGGGCATGATCTCCATCGACAGATTTAGATTAGAGCAAGAGGTTAAATGCCAGAAACATAACCGGCGGCTAAAACAGTTTTTAGATAATCCGAATGCCTTTTTAGGGATAACACTGATAGGTAATAATATAGCTATCGTGGTTGTTTCGTCACTTTTCGCTATTTATTTTGCCGATAAAATCCCCTACCTCAGCAGGTCCGTATCTACCTTAGCGTTAGCCGGAATGATGCTTATATTTGCCGAGATCGTGCCTAAATCGTATTGTCGTGACAACGCAGAGCAATTGGTCCGCAGGTACTTTCCTGTTCTATATGTTTTCTATCTGCTAATGAGTCCTTTTGTCGGTTCTATAAACACAATCAGTAGGATTATGGCTAAAATGTTCAAGATCGATACCGACACCCGATACAGCTTTCTTACCCGCGAGGATCTGGCCATTATATTGGCCGAGTCATCGTTTGACGACACAATGGAAAAACCACAGCGAGATATGTTGGAAGAGGTAATGGAGTTTAATGAACTGACAGCTAAGAACGTCATGACTCCCAGGTTAGATATTGTAGCTATTCACGGTGATAAGCCGTTGCAGGAAATTATCGAAACAGCTCGTGAAGAAAGTTATACCAGATACCCTGTATATGAAGATAATGTTGACCAAATAATCGGAATCCTAATTATATACGACCTGATTAGTGAAGACACTAATTGTGATAAAACGGCCAGAGATTTTGCGAGAGAAGCTCTTTTTGTTCCGGAAACTATTGATATAAGCTCATTACTAAAAGAAATGCAAGATCATAGGAAAAGCATGGCGATAGTCGTAGATAATTATGGAGGCACTTCCGGATTGATCACCACAGAGGATATAATCGAAGAACTCGTGGGAGAAATAGAAGACGAGTACGATATAGCTGAAGATGAAGACTTAAAAGTAAAAGTCGTTAATGAAAACACCATTGCTGTTAAAGGTGACACAGAAATTGACTTCCTCAATGATAACTTTGATGCTGATCTTCCCGACGGGGAATACGAGACAATTGCCGGACTCATTATAGAGAAGATCATGAAGATTCCGCATAAAGGGCATAAGATTAAAGTGGGGAAATGGAATATCGAAATAACCCAGGCCACGGCTACTAAAATATCACAAATAATCATGGTAAAAGGATAAGTAACGCTCTTGTCAAACTGATGCCATGAGGTGGAATAAAAATTGCTCCGCATAGCCCCTTAGGGAAACATAACATAACCCCAAACAGCTTTAGACAAGCTAAATATGAATGAGAATATTATTAGAAAGGATTGACACGATAGCAAGATAGTTTATGCTACCGTCAAACTTAGAAAGGAGATAAAATGAAGACAATCTTAAAGCTAACTCTGTTATCGGTACTACTTATGATAATGACAACCTTTGATTTGCCTGCCGAGTCCTATCAGGTGCCGATAGAGCATCAGTTTCTCGAAGAATACCACTATCCTAATGTGTTAGTTGTATGTTTCGAGATGGATGCTGTACAAAGACGTGACGGTGTGATCAAGTACACCCATAATGATGATGGAAGTGTTCACACGAATATTGGAAGTTTTAATCAGCTGTCGCAAAAGCTTCAGATAGTCGAGATGGAACAGAAATTTAATTTTTGGAACCATTTAGACTGGCATGATGAAAATGGTGCTTACTTGCAAAATGTATATCGGATTCACCTAAAAGATAATAAATCAATCGAGCAGGCCAATGCTCTACTAAATAAAGACACTAATATTGTATATGCAGAGTATGAAGCGAAACAGTTTCTGCTATACACTCCCAATGATCCCCGCTTCCACCAGCAGTGGAAACATCCGGTGATCCAAACACCTCAAGCCTGGGAGTATATGAAAGGAAGCAGTGAGGTTATCGTAGCAATAACTGATACAGGATGCAAGTGGAATCATCCTGATTTGGCAGACAATATTTGGATTAATGAGGCCGAGCTGCCCGGAATCACAATTGACTGGGAAAATGGAGAGATCCGAGATGGAGACGGACAAGATAATGACGGCAACGGATTTGTCGACGATGTGATCGGTTGGGACTTCTTTCATGACAATAATAACCCTTATCAAAACTTTCCCGGTAACTCACATGGGACTCATGTTGCAGGTATATCCGGTGCAGTTGGCGATAATGAGATTGGGATAGCCGGTGTTTCGATGAATGTCTCGCTAATGACTTGTAAAGGTTCGTCATCCTATTCACAAAGTCAGGGCATCAGAAATGGTTATCAACAGATTACTTATGCTGCCCAAACAGGTGCCCATGTCATCAACTGCAGCTGGATTAGCTATACTAATCAGGGACACATGCCTAATCAGGTTATCAATGCCGCAACTCACTTAGGTGCATTGGTGGTAGCTGGTGCCGGTAATGATAATGTAGAGCATACACCAACTAATCAAGCCTACCCCTCTGATGCAACTAATGCCCTTTCGGTCGCCGCAACAGGACCTAACGACATTAAGGCCAATTTTTCTGACTTCGGAAACCCTATCGGCATAGCCGCCCCAGGCGTCAATATTCTTTCTACCTGGCGGAATGATGGATATAACAGCATCAGCGGCACATCGATGGCCTCGCCGGTTGTTGCCGGTGTAGCTGCCTTAGTTAAAGCATTACATCCTGACTTAACGTCCAATCAGTTGAAAACAAGGCTAAAAGAAACTGCTGACAATATAGATGAAATTAATCCCAACTATGCTGGTCTTTTAGGTAGCGGGCGTGTTAATGCTTTCAGAGCTTTAATGCACGACAGAATACCGTTTTTGTCTATATTTGAATATGAGATATCTGAATACGATGGTGATGGAGATGGAGTGCCTAACCCTGGAGAAGAGATTAGTATAACACTTAGTATATTTAACGAAGTTGGCTGGCTTAGAGCCCGAGATGTTACTGTATCCATATCAACCGATGCACCGGATGTCACGATAACAGAAGGTGTGGTGGGCTACCCTGACATAGACGGTGGTTCTATGGGATTTAACGTTAATCAACCATTCAGATTCAAAACTGAACCCAAACTTGCCGATCTGAATATTCCTTTTACTGTGACCGTTTCAGCTAATCAAGACACCGATTACCCATTTGCTGATGAGTTTGATATAGATGTTGTCTTATCTTTGCAAAAAGTAGGATGGCCACTGAGTTTAGAAGGTTCATCTTCTTCTCCCGCTCTGATTGCTGACATAGATGGAGACGGCTTCAATGAAATTATTTTCGGAGACTCGGGTGGTAGAGTTCATGTTATAAAAGCTGATAAAACATATGCTCAAGGTTTCCCTGTAGAGTTGGATAACACAATTAATGCCGGCTTAGCTATGGCTGATCTTACTAATGACGGGCATTTCGAAATAATTGCCAACACTTTAGCTGGTGACATTAATTTTATTGATAGCCAAGGTAATGTTTTCTTTGAGCATAACCTGCAAGGACAGATTCGCAATAATCCCGTTATTATTGATGCCGATGGAAGTGGTGAATATCAAGTAGTTGCCGCTACCTTTACAAACCCACAATTATATGTGCTAAACAGTGATGGCAGTAACTATGGAGATTTCCCCATTGCTTTAGACGGCGGGGTAATGTCACCACCAGCGGCAGAAGACATTACCTTAGACGGGCATAAAGAGATCGTCCTCGTTACATCAGCAGGAGAACTACATGTTATTTCCACAAAAACAGGTGCCGATATTAACGGCTTCCCAGTTGAATTAGGAGCCGCATCTTGGTCAGGCCCAACGATCGGTGACGCCACTGGTGATGGGTACCCTGAAATAGCAGTTGCTACCATTCAAGGGAATGTCTTTGTCTTCGGTCCTACAGGTAATCAAGTGCTAAACCTTAACACAGGCAGTCCTATAAGATCAGACGTTCTTATAGTTGACTTAAACAAAGATGGGGAAAATGAATTAGTATTCGGCGATATGAGTGGGAATATTCATGTCATGAACTATAATGGCGAGTATATTGATCAATTCCCTGTGGATGTAGGAAGTTCTCTTGAAGCATCTCCGATTATTGCCGACATGACCAACGACGGGAACTATGAAATCATCTTTGGTGATGCCTCCGGCAATCTACAATCAATTAATATAAAAGGGGAGAATACAAGTAACTTCCCGATAAGACACAGAAGACCCTTCAGTATCACACCGGCAATAGGGTACGTTGGGCAAATGGAAACCCCAGACATATTGTTACCTAATCAGGATGGATATCAGTTCATTGACTTTAAAAGGCCAATCGGCGATATCAGCTGGGCTTTCTTCAAAAACAATCATCGGCGAACCGGTAGTAATTACGAGCTTACCACATCGGTAGACCCTGAAGATAATAATCCGCAACTAGTTACCGAACTTACTGGAAACTATCCTAACCCCTTTAATCCGAACACAACTATCAGCTTTGATATCGGTAATGAGACAGGTACTTACTTGGATCAAAACGGAAGTGTCCACGTTCTTTTAGTTGTCCATAATATTCGCGGTCAAGTTATCAATACGCTGGTCAATGAGATAAAACAACCTGGCAGTTACCAGATACAGTGGAATGGAAAAGATAAAAGAGGGTCAATGGTTAGCAGTGGAGTTTATTTCTATACTCTACAGGCGGATGGACAAGTTGAGACCAAAAAAATGATGCTTCTGAAATAGCGCCATATGACTCTTCTAATAAGAAGATTAGGCACATAAATAAAGAACTATATAAACTTGAAACAATGGGCACGAACATCGTGCCCGTTGTTTTATTAATGTGATAACCTCCAAGCAGGTCCTCAAGTATTATTTTACAGTTTAACCGATTTTTCTTGTTGTGAAATCAGAGGGTACTCTTACCAGCAAAAAAATCTATACTTAGGATGTCCGGAAGATCATCTACTTACGAGTAAATAGCTAACCAATAGAATTGAGAAGACATTTATCAGTATAGAAAAAAGAACAAAAAAGAAGAGCTTTTTGCTAGCTGGTTCCAAACTTGAGAAAAAAGCTAAAGCTAATTGTAACCCAGCAGTAAAGTAACCAGTTAAAAAGTATACTGCGAGATTAGAAGTAACTGAAAAACGTGCTCTGAGCATGAGTATACAAACCAAAATAGCTATATATTAAAGCTGATACCAGGTATTTAGCTCTTTCACTTCCCAGCATAACCACCGTGGTTAGTTTGTATCCTTCGGCTGAAAAGTTACCAGGTAACGTAAAGCAAAGAGGGAAGAACGAAAAACTGTGCGAGTGGCCTTGACGCTTTCAGCCACACAATTAGTTTGCGCATATAATTTTTTATTATTTATGGGTTTATGAATATTACTATAACTATTGCTTCCGGATCACATTTTGGCTGAGCAAGGGCACACAATTGTACTGCTAAACAAATGTTCCATATATCTTTTGTTAAGTAGCATCTTAAGATCTTTGTTAGTGAACAATATAAAATATTTAAGTATTCAAACAAACTTAATATGAGAAACGGTTTTAACCTATCCGTCATGCCATTAATATTAACGATATATTGAGTTTAGAAATCTAAATAAACTCAGTCTCCATCAGGTCTTGAACCTCCTGGGTAGATTCTACTTCCTGCAAGATAATAGTGATAACGTGAATAAACTTCTTGACAGGTCATTGGCCGGGCATCTTATAGAATGGAGCAAATATTGAAGAGGTGATAACGTATGAGTTCACTCAAACGAAAGAGTTTATATATAGAACTTAGAGCTGTTTTTTTGATTATAATGACGGCTGGTTTAATAACATGCTTAGCTTCCCTAGTTGAAGAAACAGCATCTTTTAGAGATTTTATGTATGGAGATACGGATGAGGCAACAGCTTATGACAACTTCTACAGCCGTATTGTGTCCGGGATAGTAATTGAAGATTATAATCAATATGCTCCCTGGGAAATACAGTCTAATGGTTTTGGAAATTTTCGCAGAGCCGGTTGGACGGATCGCCATAGATGGAACTTGGTAGTTGAGAGTTTCTTGAATCAGGATTTCAATCAGGCCATAGATCTAATCAGTCAATTTGATTTTCCCTACGACGTTGTTAAGTTTAACGATACAGATACAGAAAGGACCTATTACCTGCTACGAGAACGACTTAACATGGAGCACTTTTGCGATAATGGCCTACCAGACCACCCTGAAATGCACCAACAAGGAAGTTTTGACTATGGATGGGGGCTTTATGTCTATAACCCTGATTCAGAGAATCCAATTATCGTTACTACACCCCACCCGAAGGACGACTTTATAACACTTACCATATCATCAATAGCCTTTCAGAAATGGGATGCGCGTTACTTGATGGTCGCCGGTGCGGGGAGGGAGGTTGATTGGACAGAGGAAGGAAACTATACCAATGCTAAGTCCTTAAGTGATCCAACCAGGGTTGAGCACCATGTATACAATGTTTTTTACAAAGAAGCGTGCAGCGAGATTAGATCCAGTTTTGGCAGGCGAGAATTCTCTGCGCAGATTCACAGCTTTGATTATACACACATGGGATACAACAATCTTCAAATATCAGCCGGTAATTGGAGTCAGAATTATCCCGGTCTTCCCATTAGAGATCTGAGCGGAAATTTTTTAGATATCGTAAATGCCGCTCCATATGTTATCTTTGAAGAAAATACTATCGGAATCCATGAAGAGGTGTTAGTAACCGACTATTATTCGGTGCATTATTCAACGCATGGTATGAACTATAATAATGATGGTGAATTGCTTGAAATATCAAATAATATCAACCTGCCCGGTTTTGGCAGGAATAGACAGGTAGCTCACACCTTGCATCAATGGAATAGGTTTGATGCTTTCAGCCCTTTTTTCCACATTGAAATGGAAGAACTGCCTAGTTCTTACGAACAAAATATGGAAACTTATAATTGGTTCTATGGTTTTGATGCAGAAGAAGAAGTCTGGGATCATGAGAATTTGTTTGCGAATGCAATTACATATTACACACCGTGGGTTGAACACATGGCAGAGGTACTACCCCATTTATTCGAGTTTGATGATGGCGTTCCTCCTAGTAATCCTGCTAATCTCAGGACAACCGATATCTCTTACGGCAGAAATATTATAGCTTGGAACAGATCACACTCTTATAATTTTGAAACCTATGAAATATTATATGCATTGGAGCCAATAGATATTGAAGAACCAAACTATAATGTACTTAATCGCCACAACATTGCCACATTAGCCGGTCAAGCATATACTTCTGCAAACTTAGATAATCTGGCTCCCGGGTTAAATTATTATCTCCGGATCAGAGCGAAAGACTATCAAGGTGATTACTCGGACCTTTCTGATCAGATCGATTTTCATACAACCCCGGCAAGACTTGCCTCGATTGATGCTTATGGCAGAGATAGTGAGGTAGATGTCGAATGGTTTGTCGATTCACAAAAAAACAACCGAGGGTTCACCGTTTATCGTTATGATGTGGAACAAGAGATTATGGAAGAAATTGCCGACTTTGATTCGGACAGCACATTAGTAGGCCAGCCGGAAGTTAATGCCGAATATCATTATACAGACACTACCGCTGAAAATGGAGTTTTGTATGAGTATCTGGTTGCCTCAAATTCTCTATCAGGAGAAGAATTCTTACATAGGATGGATGCTGCTGCATCTCCGGAACCGATATATTCTCTTTATTTTTCCAACTTGGAGCTGACAGCTAGAGATTCATTGGAATTCGGCATGAATCGTGGTACATTTGACGGCATCGACTTTGACTATGATAACCTAAAAAGAGAACAACCGGATGAAGACTATGAGCATGACTATATCTATACGGATTTCTATTATCCCACTGAATGGCAGCAACCGTCAACTCTTTTGCAACGTAACATAGAACGCTATTTTAATGCTCATGAAACTTATAAAACATGGAAGCTTAGAGTAAAAACCAACATCCATGACCAAGTTCTGACAATAGATTTATCAGAAAGCTACCAAGAACGAGCCGAAAGCCTCTACTTAATATGTGATCATACAGACCAATTATAT
>PWNZ01000155.1 GCA_003564135.1 Candidatus Cloacimonadota bacterium | reverse complement strand
TAAAAAGATTAGTTGCCGTACTTCGTCCGGCGAGCTCGTAAACTCGGTTCGTGCTTTTTTTTGGCAGAAAGTTGCCGACTGACCCGGTTAAACAGAAAAAAGGTTTCACGGGTTAAAAAGTCAGCGCTCCGGTTCACTTTACACAATTCTAAACAGCGAAAGGGATAACGTATGTACGGACAGGACACCCTGGTGAAATAATGTGCTTCGCAATTTCACCCTGATGGAATAGAAAAAGAAGATTCCACAGGGCAGGCAGAGCAGGCCGTGCCTGCCCTAATCTAAACAGCGAAGCACTAAATCTTCTAAACTTCTTCATTGTTTTTTTATTCGTGTTCATGTGTGCTCTAATTTGTGTGCATGTGTGGACAAAAATTTGGTTCCGGCTTGTCCGGTTTAGGAATTTATGAAGTGTCCGCCAATGTCTGGAAATAGTTTTGAGACAGGTATGGTTCGTTTACGGATAAACCGAAAAATACTCCGAAAGGATCTGAGTATGGTAATGATGTCATTCTGAGAGGTGAATTATATTATATCCCAGAGTTCTTTTGTCGCATTACTTGCGAAGGGTGGCCTCTCCGTTAGGGTAGCGCAGCTTCAGTGCTGTCCGGTCTAAGAATATAAAGGCTTAACCGACTAATTAAAAACTGTTAATCAAATTAGTGCATGGTTAGTTCTTTTGACCATAAAGAACTAACCATGTCTCTTTTCCTGGAAAAATTTCTTCAGTAATATAGAACTTTCAGCAGCAGCTATACCGGCGATAAGCTTAGGGTTATGGTTGAGCTGTCTGTCGAGTAAAAGATTGTACAAAGAGCCGGCAGCACCGGTTTTAGGGTCATCAGCACCGGTGACTATTGTCCCTATACGTGATAATATTATCATCCCGGCACACATTGAACAAGGCTCCAGTGTAACATACAAGGTGTAATCATAAAGAAATTTAACACCTTGGGCGAGTATCGCTTCAATAATCAGTTTTTCGGCATGGGCTGTCGGATCAGACAATTGGCGGGTTCGGTTATGATCTCGACATACTAACCTGTCATCTGCAACCAGAACGGCTCCCACCGGGATTTCATTTTCAGCATAGGCCTTCTTTGCCTCTTCCAGGGCTTCATTCATCCAGTAGTAATGCTTATCTTCCAATTTTAGCCTACTCTTTTTTAACAAGGGCAAAGGGTACCCTTGCGACATTAGTTAAGCTCAAGGTGAGCTTGATACATTAGTTCGGCTCTAATCTCAAAGTGAACAAAGCATCCTTGTTCTTTTCCTACAAGATGGGCTTGTTGTTGCATTAAATTGGTTTTAATGCATTCGTCAACTACGCTCCAGTCATCTTAACTATTAATATGCCGGCTATCCCCAAGAAATTGACAATAGTAACGATCAACAGAAAGATATTGATGCCGGAAGCCTTCTTGATTTTTTCGCCGACCTCTTGATTAAACTCTTCTTTAAGTAAATGCTGCCTGTTCATTAAGTCTTCTTTGAACTCGCTGATCTCTTTACGGGTAAGCCTTTTATATCCGTCATCGGCAAAATCTAACTTATAGTTATTGATCTTAGCCTCGGTTTTCTTTTCGACTTCTTCATAAATAGCTTCTGCTAAGCTGTAAAGCTCTTTAGCAGCTTCTGTTCCCAATTTTTCTTCTAAACGGTTGAAGGTTTCCATTGATAATACTATGCTCATCTTCACCTCCTTATCTGTTTTTGTCCATTTTTTTACCGGAAAGGTCTTCCTATACTGTAATGAACGAACCCTGTTTCTTTCATCTTTTGAGGGTCGTACTGGTTACGTCCATCAAAGATTACAGGTTTGTTGAGAAGTTGCTTGATTTTATTAAAGTCAGGATACCTGAATTGATGCCATTCTGTTACTAACAATAGAGCTTCTGCACCCTCAAGTGCTTGGTAATTATTATCGAAGAATGAAATTTGCTTTTGCCCGCAAAAAACCTTTTTTGCTTCTTCAGTTGCTACAGGATCGAAAGCTTGGATTTTAGCACCATGCTCTACCAGTTTATTGATAATCACTATAGAAGGAGCCTCTCGCATATCGTCTGTTTGCGGCTTGAACGACAGTCCCCATACGGCAAATGTTTTACCTGACAAATCATCCCCGTAATGATTGAGAACTTTGTCGGCTAACACGTCTTTCTGCTCTTCGTTCACATCCTCGACAGCCTGCAGTATCTTTAAAGGAAGATCACGTTCTTTACCTGCTTGAATCAAGGCCTTAACATCCTTAGGGAAGCAGCTGCCGCCGTATCCTACACCAGGATAAATGAACTTGTATCCGATACGGCTATCTGAACCTATACCGTGTCGCACCTCACCAATATCTGCTCCGGTTATCTCGCATATACGAGCGATTTCATTGATAAAGGAGATTTTCGTAGCTAACATAGCATTGGCAGCGTACTTAGTCATCTCTGCCGATAAAACCGACATGATAATGACCCGGTCATTCGTTCTGTTAAAAGGAGAATAAAGGACTTTCATCAGTTCAGCTACCCGCACATTGTCCGAACCAATAATAACCCTGTCCGGCTTCATAAAGTCATCGACGGCATTACCTTCTTTGAGAAATTCGGGATTAGAAACAACATCGAACTCATAAGAAACCTTTCTTTTATTCAAGACCTCCTGAACCTTCTTCTTAACCATGTTACCCGTGCCGACGGGAACAGTTGATTTATCGACAATGATTTTGTACTCGTTCATGTGCTCGGCAATACTCTCTGCTACTTGCAGCACGTAGGACAGGTCTGCTGACCCATCCTCACCGGGAGGCGTTCCAACAGCTATAAAGCAGACCAAAGACCTGTTCACAGCTTCATTGATATCGGTTGTGAAAGAGAGTCTTCCTTCCTGCTTGTTGCGAATAACCATCTCGTCAAGCCCGGGTTCGTATATCGGGACCTGGCCATTGTTTAACATATCCACTTTTTTCTCATTATTATCGACGCAGATAACGTTGTTACCCATTTCAGCAAAACAAGTACCGGTCACCAAACCTACATAACCGGTACCTATAACCGTTAAGTTCATCTTCTATCTCCTTAGTATTTTAATTGCCCTGTTTCAATGTCTGGTAGAACTCACTCTCTGTAGTAATAATCAGCACGGACTTATCATTAATGGTCTTCTTGTAAGCTTCTAAAGTCCGCATGAATTCGTAGAAAGCAGGATCACGATTGAATGCTGCTGCATATATAGCGGCTGCTTCGGCATCTGCCTTACCTTTAACTTCTTCCGATTCACGGTATGCTTCCGATTCTATCTCCTGTAAGTCACGTTCCATTCTACCAATTATTTCAGCTGCTCTACCTTGCCCGCTGGAACGATACATGTCGGCTATTTTTTTTCTTTCGGAACTCATTCGCCCATACACTTGCTTTCGGACATCTTCTATGTAGTTAACTCTTTTGACCTGCACGTCAATCAATTCTATCCCGAAATTTTTGATGTCCCGCTTAGCTCTGACAAATATCGAGTCTGCTATTGCTCTTCTACCTACCTGAATAACCTCGGCTTGAATCTCATCATAATGATCAGTATCTAAGTCTTCTGCTAGCTCTAAGGTGCGATTTGTATTACGTACAATTTCACTTAGCGGGTGTAAAGTGATAATATCCCTGGTAACTCCATCGATTATATCATCTAATCTACTTTGCGCATACATCTCGGTTCCTACAGTTTGATAAAAAAGTAATGGGTCCTCAATACGCCATCTGGCAAATGAGTCAACCCATAAGAATTTCTTGTCGGATGTCGGTATCTGGTTTGCTTCACCGTCCCATTGTAGGATTCTTCTTTCGAATCTGTTGGCGTTTTGAATAAATGGAATTTTAGCGTGTAAACCGGCTTCTTGGATGGGATCGCCGATAGGTTCTCCGAATTGTGTTATAACAACCTGCTCACGCTCATCAACAACATATAATGTGTTTGCTAAGACGAAAAGAACGACTGCTAATAATATTACAATATGGATGGGTTTCATTGTGCTCCTCCTTTTTGCAGATCGAGAAACGGCAGCAATCCTTGTTGCGTCTCATCAACAATATAAATCCTGTCGATATTCGGCAGCACCTCTTCCATTGCTTCTAAATACAATCTTTTTTGAGTAACGGTCTTTGCCCGGTTATACTCACGCCATACATCAACAAATCGAGCGGCTTCGCCTGTAGCTCTATTAACTCTGTTGATGGCATAGCCTTCAGCTTGTTCTATCACTTGCAATGCTTTACCTCGTGCTTCCGGAATAACTTGATTATAGCGCTGCCTTGCTTCATTCACAATCCTTTCCTGTTCCTGCATTGCCGAGTTCACTTCGTTAAATGAAGGCTGTACCGGTATAGGTGGAGTTACATTTTGCAGATTCACGGATGTGATTTGAATACCGGAGCCGTAATTGTCTAGATGCTCTTGTAATACTTGCCGAGAGTCGAAAGCTATTTCTTGACGACTAAGAACTATAACCTCATCCACACTTCTATCACCAACTATCTGGCGTAAAGCTGTCTCTGAGAGGTTACGCAAAGTCTCTTCCACATCGCGGATATTAAATAAATACTTGATGGGATCATTGATTCGATACTGGATAATCCACTCTACATTAGCAATGTTCAAATCTCCGGTAAGCATCAAAGATTCATCTTCAAAATCCTGTTCAGCATATCTGGTCAAGGTACCTGGTCGAGTAGTTCTAAAGCCAAATTCCTGCTTAAATACAACTCTGATGGGAACTTTCGTCACCTGTTCAATCCCGAAAGGTATCCTAAACCTTAAGCCGGGTTCAGTGGTTTTAGTATATTTGCCGAAGCGTTGTATTACACCGACTTCCTCCGGGTTAACGGTATAAAGACCGGTGGCCAAGACTATCACGATCAGGATGAGCAGTATTAAAATTGGCCCCATCTTCCGGTTAGCTGAAAAAAAAATTTTGGCCTTGTCCTTGATCTCATTGAGATTAATCTCTTCATTAGCCATAATAACCTCTTAAAGTTAGGTGGTTAGATTGTTTTGACATTGCAGATACCATATCCTTGTTTCTTAAGTCTAATTATCATAACAGTATTCATCGTCATCATATTCTTCAGGCAGTATTTCTAAATTACCACTTTCCGATGTTACCGCTATCGCTCTTCTGAGTATGTTCACTTGAAGTACGACTTTCTTAATATTCTTTGCATCTGTTACAATGCCTTCAACATCTTTCATAGGTCCGGACTTAAACCGTACCCGCGTGCCTTCTTCTATATAACTGTGGGCTACTAGTTCCGCACCACTCTCTCTAACAGTTCTAATCTGTTTAAGCTCAAAAACAAACTGTTCTTGATCTTCAACACGAATAAAGGATACAGTGTGCCCTGATTCAACAAGAAGTTGTCTTTCTTTGTCATTTAAATCAGCGAAGAAATAGCAAGTAAATAACGGTTTTTTATATACTATCATTTTTCGATGATAATGTTTTTTACTGTCTAAAAGGGGCAAATAATAGTATATATTGCTTCTTAGAGCATACTGGGCTAATTTTTTCTCTCTTTTCGACTTAGTATATATTACCCACCATTTCCTATCATCCCTTAGGGTTAATTCACCATTTAACTCCGGGACTTCACTTTTTATATCAGGCATCAACTAACTCCTTATTACAGCCTTGATTTAAGTGGCTAATTTAGGGCAAAATCATGGAAGTTACGCCTCTCCGATATATTAGCCACTGACAGACGTACAGACACGGACACTCTAACCGGTCCGACTTCTAATGAGCCGACCGGTTCAGCAGAGCATTCCGTTACATCATTTTATCAAGTTCGATGATGTCTTACATTCTAATTATATTCTTTTGCTTGATTCCATTAGTTGCTAGGCGAGTATCCAATACTAACTTAGCTTTGTTTACGACATCCTGATAATCATAGCAACTATGATCTGTTATGATAATTATTAAATCATAATCACTAATCCGATCTAAGGACACAGATTTATATGTTTTATGGTTGATTTCATTAACGAAAGACTCAATATAAGGGTCATTATAGTCTGGCTTATTGAGGTTTTTCTCTAAGATATCAATCAGCATTCCAATGGGTGACTCTCTAATATCGTCAATGTCTTTTTTATATGCGGCACCCAAGAGCAATATCTTTGCTTTAGAAAGAGCCAGCCCTTCAAAATTCAAGATCTTAGTCGCTTTAGCAACTACAAACTCAGGCATGGCATTGTTTATTTCTCCGGCTAATTCAATCAAGCGAGTATGGTAGTTATATTCTCTTGCCTTCCAGGTGAGATAGAAAGGATCTAAAGGAATGCAATGACCACCTATACCCGGTCCGGGATGAAATTTCATGAATCCATAAGGCTTTGTGCTTGCTGCTTCAATTACTTCCCAGATATCGATTCCCATTTTTTCGCATAAAACAGTCATTTCATTAGCTAAAGCAATGTTTATATTGCGGAAGGTGTTCTCATAAATCTTTTCCATTTCAGCTATTTCCGGTGAAGAAACCATATATACCTGAGCATCTAAGATAGCTTCATAAAACAGCTGCGAAACCTCGTTACATTTATCAGTCATACCTCCGACTATTTTAGGGGTATTTGAGGTTTTATAGTCTTTATTACCGGGATCAACACGTTCCGGCGAAAAAGCTATATATATATCTTTACCAACTTTAAATCCTTTCCTTTCAATCTCAGGAGCGACTATTTCTCTGGTCGTTCCGGGATAGGTAGTACTCTCCAAAACTAATAATGTATCGGATTTGATATAATAAGCTATAGATTCTGTCGAGGAGACAACATAGCTCGAATCAGGCTGTTTAAACTTATCCAAAGGAGTGGGAACTGCCACCATTATCACATCCATATCCTTTATCATCGAGTAGTCAGTTGTTGCTGATATTTTCTTTTGTTCTGCCAGTCGAGCAAGCTCTTCATCCTCGATATCACCGATATAATTCTCACCTCGATTAACCATGTCAGCACGCTTTTGCTGAATATCAAAACCTAAAACATCAAATCCTTTTCTGGCCACGGTTACTGCCATAGGAAGACCGACATAACCTAAACCTACAACAGCTACCTTTGCCGTCTTATTGTTAATTTTTTCTGATAAATTCATAAGCTTTCCTTCTTTTATTATTTATGACTTATATCTCCATAAGCTATTTTTTTATTCAATACCGGTAATAGTCAGGCTTATAAGGACCTTTTATCGGGACATCGATATACTTTGCCTGTTCCGGACTTAGTTTTGTTAGTTTAACACCTAACTTCTCTAAATGAAGCCGGGCAACCTCCTCATCCAGCAGCTTTGGTAAAGTGTAAACACCAAGTTTATAATTGTTTTCCCACAGATCTATCTGCGCTAAAACCTGGTTAGTGAATGAATTACTCATCACAAACGACGGATGACCGGTCGCATTACCTAAGTTTACCAATCTTCCCTCCGAAAGAAGGATAATCGACTTTCCGTTTGGAAGGTATATACGATCAACTTGCGGTTTTATATTCAATTTCTTAACACCCTCTAAGTCATATAGTGCGTCAACCTCTATCTCATTGTCAAAGTGGCCAATATTGCAAACTATAGCTTGATCCTTCATTTTTAGTATATGATCAACTGTTATCACAGCAAAATTACCTGTCGCAGTCACAACAATATCAGCTTGCCCTAAGACCTCTTCCAAAGTCTTAACTTCATAACCTTCCATAGCCGCCTGAAGCGCACATATAGGGTCGATTTCCGTAACTATTACTCTGGCACCAAAACCACGCATCGATTGAGCACATCCTTTACCAACGTCTCCATAACCGCAAACCACTACCACTTTTCCGGCTACCATGATATCCGTTCCACGCTTTATCCCGTCAGCTAATGACTCTCGGCAGCCGTAAAGATTATCAAATTTGGACTTAGTTACCGAGTCATTGACATTGATAGCCGGGAAAAGCAATTCATTATTCCTCAGCATTTGATAAAGCCTATTAACACCTGTTGTAGTTTCCTCACTAACACCTTTGACCTTGGCAGCTGTTTTCCGCCAACGACCTGGGTTTTCTTTCAGCTTTTCTACTATTAAGGTGATAAGCGTTAACGACTCTTTATCGGTACTGTGATCTTTTGGATCAGGCAGCTTACCGGTCTTGGCAAACTCTTTTTCGAGTTTACAGCCTTGGTGAATCATAAGCGTAGCGTCTCCACCATCATCGACTATCAAATCAGGGCCGCTACCATCCGGGAAACTTAAAGCTTGTAGGGTACACCACCAGTATTCTTGAACTGTCATCCCTTTCCAGGCAAAGACCGGTATCCCTTGCTCGGCGATCACTGCCGCAGCATGATCTTGAGTTGAGAATATGTTACAACTCGCCCACCTGAGATCAGCACCCAACTCTTTTAAAGTTTCAATTAAAACAGCGGTCTGCACTGTCATGTGTAAACTGCCGGTGATTTTCGCACCTGCTAAAGGTTTATCTTTTGTATACTTTTCTCTGATTGCCATCAGACCGGGCATCTCATTTTCGGCGAGATCTATTTCTTTTCTTCCGAATCCCGCTAAAGAGATGTCTTTTATTTTATAGTCCATTAAAACCTCCATCATAGATACAACAGGTAAAAGAGAAGACTCCTTTACCTGTTCAGAAGCTAATCCATAATCTAATTCTAGCTCCTATCTCGTTTATCCCTATAGTCTCTTCTACCTCTGTCTCTATTATAGCTTCCTCTGCTTTTATTTCTATCACCCTGCTGATAGTCTTTCCTTTCTGAACTTGGTGGCGCATTTTTTATTTTTTCTTGCAACTCTTCGTTATCAGGTACACCTTTCATCGTAAGTTTGATTTTCCCCCGATCTAAGCCAGTATATTTAACACTTAACTCATCACCGAGATCAACTAAATTTTCAACTTTATCAACACGAGCAAAGGAGATTTCAGAAATGTGGACTAAGCCTTCTTTATGTCCGCCCATGAATTTTACGAATATACCAAAAGGCTCAATGCGGCTCACTTTACCACGATAAATTTCGCCCATTTCAGGTTCATCAACCAGACTACTGATTATTTCTTTAGCTTTTTCTATCGCTTCGGCATCGGAAGAACTGATACTGACTAAGCCATCATCATTTATATTTATTGAGACTTTTGTTTCCTCAATAATGCTTTTTATCATTTTTCCGCCGGGGCCTATAACAGTGCCGATCTTATCACCTGCAATCTTGAAAGACTCAATTCTCGGGGCGTGCTGAGACAATTCTTCACGCGGCTTACTGATAACCTTCTCCATAATATCAAGAATATGGTTGCGAGAATTTTTGGCCTTTTCTAAAGCTACCGTCATAACTTCTATGCCGATACCTTCTACCTTTAAGTCCATTTGCATAGCGGTTATTCCCTTGCGAGTACCGGTAACCTTAAAGTCCATATCACCTAAATGATCTTCCATGCCGGTAATGTCGGAAAGAACTATAATTTTATCATCAGCCACAACTAATCCGTTGGCAACACCAGCTACCATTTTCTTAATTGGAACACCCGCAGCCATAAGAGCTAATGAACCACTACATACCGTGGCCATAGAAGAAGACCCGTTTGATTCTAAGATATCGGAAACCATCCTTATCGTATAAGGGAACTCTTCTTTCGTAGGCATAACGGCGTCTAATGCTCTTTCTGCCAAAGCACCGTGTCCTAATTCTCTTCGGCCTGGAGGTCTTAAAAACCCAGCTTCACCGACACAGAACGGTGGAAAATTATAGTGCAAGAAATAAGGTTTTTTGTATTCTTCTTCGAGCCCGTCAACAATCTGTTCATCCGAATCAGACCCTAAAGTAACCGTACCAATCGACTGTGTTTCTCCTCTGGTAAAAAGCGCTGATCCGTGAACCCTGGGAAGGACATCAATTTCACATGCTATTGGTCTAATGTCGTCATAACCTCTTCCGTCGGGTCTAATTTCTTCTTCAATAACCGCTTTTCTAAAATAATTATAGACAAGTTCATTAAAGCTTTTTTTAAGAATTTTCTCTTGTTCTTCATAGGCCTCTTCACCCAAAGATTCCTGATAGCTCTCTAGAATCTCTTCTTTGAGTTCATCTAAGCGGTCATCTCTTTCTTGTTTCTTATGGATTTTAGCAGCTTCAATGATTTGTTCGGCATACTTATCGTTCATTTCTCTGAACATATCCTTCGGTATTTCTTCCAGCTCAACTTCTACTTTCGGTTTGCCTACCTCCGATATGATCTCATTTTGAAACTCAATCTGTTTTCTGATAAACGCATGACCTTCTGTGATGGACTCCATCATTTGCTCTTCACTAACTTCGTTAGCACCCGATTCAATCATTACCACCGATTTATCACTACCTGTAATAAATAAATCCAAATCTGATGTTTTTAATGCTGATAGATACGGGTTAACAGAGATTTCATTTTCCATAATCCCAACTCTGGCTGATGCTATCGGGCCGCTAAACGGTATGTCGGATATACTTAAAGCCAATGATGCTCCTAAAAGCCCCATAAATGCCGGATCATTTACGTCATCAAAAGATAGTGTTGTGATTATTATGTGAACTTGGTTGCGAAACCCTTCGGGGAAAAGAGGCCTAATTGACCTATCGATCATACGTGCTGTCAAGGTTGCTTTAGTTGTTGGCTTTGCTTCCCTTTTAAAAAAACCTCCCGGAATTTTTCCCGCTGCAAACATCTTTTCTACAAAATCAACGGTTAAAGGGAAAAAATCTATCCCTTCTGAAGCGGTTTTCGACATAGTTGCGGTGGCTAAAATAGTAGTCTCACCGTATGTCAAAAAAACCGAACCATTGGCTTGAGTAGCCATTCTACCGATTTCTATAGTTAGCTCACGTCCCGCTAATTCTATACTTCTTTTAAATATCTTTCTGTCTTCCATTTTCTTCTCCTAATTCTTACTTTTTCGTTTTGTTTGGCTGCTGGTGTTTGTATTCCACACACAATTTCTCCTTATTTGTAAAGCAGCTATACTTATCATAATGTGCGGGAGTCTTCGCCCATAAGCTAATTAAAAAGCCGACTGTCCGGCTAATAAAGCAAAGGCTCTGTATTGATAAACCCATCTTCGGCTAGAAAACAATGGAGGTTATCAAAAAAAGGGAAACAAAGTTCCCCCCTTATCTTCTTAAACCTAAGGTCTTAATAAGCCGTCTATATCTCTCGACATCTTTGTCTGCTAAGTATTTCAACAGCTTTTTTCTTTGGCCGATTAAAACCAAAAGACTGCGACGGGTATGAAAATCCTTTTTATAAACTTTCAGATGTTCTGTTATCTGTTTAATGCGCTCCGTTAATAGCGCTACTTGTACTTCCGGCGAACCGGTATCCGAATCATGGAGTTTAAACTCTGCCATGACAGCTTTTTTAGCTTCGCTTGATAATCCCATGGGACCTCCTAGTTTTATACTTTGTATCATGGTTTCTGAACCGCTTATTTTGTAAAGTTTTTTATTCCACTTAAATCTGTATAGAAATATAGAAAAGTTACTTGCCGAATCCGCTGAAGGGTTAGACAATGTCTAGAACTCGCATTACTTACTCGGCTAACCAGTCTTTCCCAAAATATTCACAACCTAACCTCTAATAATCATTAGCCGTATAAAATATTACTATAAATTAAACAAACTACCAGCACTCAACATATTTTAACACCCTAAACCGGACAAGCCGGAACCAAATTTTAACCACAAATGAACACGAATAAAAAACAATGAAGAGGTTTAGAAGGTTTAGTGCTTCGCTGTTTAGATTAGGGGCAGGCAAGGCCTGACTTGCCTGCCCTGTGGAATCTTCTTTTTTATTCCATCAGCGTGAAAATGCGCAGCACATTATTTCACCAGGGTGTCCTGTCCGTAATTATCGCGGTTTAGAATTGTGTAAAGTAAACCGGAACACTAAGACTTCAGTCCTTTCCTTACCCATAAGTTTACAACCCACGACACGAAGTGTAGATAATCTATGTATGGATATTTCGCAATGTATCACCTAACTGTGAATATCGCTTTTGTAGTAAAACTTTTAACCAGAGCAAGTTTATCCCGTGAACCGAAGCATAGCGAGCTTGACGAGGAACGCAGTCCAATCTCTTTTTTTTTATTTCACCGGCGTGATAACGTAAAGACTTGGTTCTTGGTTGATTATTAAGAGTTAATGAAGAGTTGCGGTGCACTTTAAATTGCCCTTGAAACGAGCCATCTTATAAAAGTCTTGTTAAGGAAATCATCGGTAAAGGGTAATAATTAATGGCACATTGACAATTAAACTGAATGTAACGAGTTCTTCCAGAGCTTGACCAAAATCACAAGGGCATCTTACCCTTGTTTAAGTATTTCGTGCCAAGATACATTTATGGGTAAAGGAAAGACTAAAGTCGGCAACTTCCTGGCAAAAAACACGAACCGAGTTTACGAGCTCGCCGGACGAAGTACGGCAACTGATCTTTTTACGAGCTCGCCGGACGAAGTACGGCAACTGATCTTTTTACGAGCTCGCC
>PWNZ01000253.1 GCA_003564135.1 Candidatus Cloacimonadota bacterium | reverse complement strand
TATGTCGCCACCGGCTTCTATATGTATAACCTGCATTTCAATGATGAACTGGTTGCTACGGGCAGAGCGACGTTTATTAAGTAGTTGATTAGTAGATTAGTAGAATAGTAAATTAGGAGAATAGAGCTAAGAGCTAAGAGTAAAGGCAAAGGGTTAAGGGCGGTGCAGCTGATTTAGGTTTTATTCTTCTTCCTGTTCATAGCGGGTGTTATCTTCCTGAGAGGTGGTAACGCCTCTGAGAATCGAAGCGACACCTTGTAACAAGAAAATTCCCGCAATCCAATAGTAGAAGAATCTCGGCTGGGTGATGACAAGGATGCCCACCACGATGTAGGCTAAGCCTGTGAATAAATAACTCATTCTTTCATGAATTTTTTTCATATATTTCTCCTATGTTTAAAATCGCTTTTTGTAACAAGCTCATCCCTGAGCTTGGCTTCTATGTTCCCGGAACATCCCTGCTCCGGGAAACGGACAGGATACCGCACCTGTACTTATGGAAACATAATCTGTGGAATGTGATAAATCTGTGCGTAAAATTTTACACATTGTAAACGTCCATGACTTCGTCAATGAAGAATGAAGAATGAAGACACCTAAGCCTATGATTATAACTTCTTTATTTCTCGGTGCCTTCGGTGTTCTCGGTGGCTGAAATTGAATTTTAAGCATAGTAAACCTACATGATCACGATGAAAACATCCGCTATGATGATTAAATTGCCGGCTGAAGCCGGCGTGCCAGCCGACTTAAAGTCAGCGTTCCGTAACCACTGGTAACTGAAAATCAATTTTAAACATAATAAACATAATAAATAAATGATGTGCAGGTTTGATTTGTTCATAAAGAGGGTTAATATTTCAGGAACTTGACTAAGTAGTCGACACCTTGAATGAAAAATATAATAGAGACCCAGTATCTGACGGTTTGGGGCAGAAAATAGATGAGGAATGCTATGCCGGAATATAGAATACCGGTAAATATTGCGCTGGTTTTCTCTGTTTTTCCTGTTTTTTCACTTATGAAATCGATCACCCTGTTAATTCCTTTGCGCTTCTTCATTGTCTGCCAAAACACTGAATGAGGTGATGCAGTGGCTATGTTTTTTTTAACACTGACCCAAAAGTCGTGGAATAAAACGATATTCAGAAAGATAGCTGCCAAAAACAGAGTTAAAGTATAGGATAGTTGACTGTAATAATCGCCCCAAGTTAGCAGCAAGCCGATTTCATCGAAAAAAAGCCCCAGACCGAATCCATAAACGGCCGCTAATTGCTTACGGGAAAAATGATTGGAGCCAACTAAAGCAAACCATCCTGCTAAACAAATCAGAGCTATTCCGATATAGAAATGATGGATATGATAACCGAACAAGATTATATTAGTCCCGATATGGAAATCTACTCCCGGCAATTCACCTGTTTTTGCTGCGGCAGCGAAATCTGTTTCGGCAGCACCTGCTAAAAAGACACTGGTGCGGATCATCATGAATCCGGCTAAAAAGGCCAATGTTATGATAAATGGTATTTCTTTAGATTTTTTCATGGTTTATTTTCGATGCACCATTTGATGGTGCAGAGTTATGCCTACTGCTATGGATAGATTAAGGGAATCAACTTCTTGATTGTGCGCAATCTTAATCGTCTGTCCAATTGTTTTATACGGTTCAGACAGGCCGGAAGATTCACTCCCGAACACAGTGCTGTAAGGTTGTTTTAATGTCAAGTTTGTTAATGAGTATTCGCCATCGGTCATCATCGGGTATATATGGTTATTTGGGAATTCTATGCGATAGTCTTCAATTGTTTGATAAGCTTTGATATTGATGCTGAACAATGCTCCCATAGAAGCCCGAACGGTATCAGGATCAAAGTAGTCAACCGCCGGTTCGATGACTGCCATGTTCTTTATGCCGAAAGCTAACATGGAGCGAAGGATGGTGCCGAGATTTCCTCTATTTTGGGGGTTAACCAAAACAAGATGGTTATCATTTATCAGTTGGTCAGAATATTTTTCGAAAATCGCTACTACATAGCAGTTGCTTTTAGCCGAGATTTTTTCTATGTTCTTGTCGGATTCACGAATATCGATCGCTTTTTTTTCGGCTAAATCTTTGATGATGTTATAACCTTCATTAATCGGTTCGGCGAATCGTGAATGAACCAAGATCTCTTTGGCTGTTTCAGATTTATTTCTAAGCAGTTCTATTGTCGGAAAAGATCCCAAGCAATAGCTATGGTCAAATTTTTTCTGATATCGTTTATACATTATCTTTCCACTTTGTAATGATATTTGTCATCTTGGTGCTGGATAGTGTTATGTTAGTCAAGGATAATCTGTTTAGAAGCATGATCGGTTCACTTAAATATCGATATTTTTTGATATATTCATCATCAACACAGCCAATGCCAGGGGTCGTTAAAAATATTAAATTGAGGCTCTTATGGAATATATGAAGGAAGCTTTGTCTCTTTTAGGAGCAGAGCCATTCTCAAAAGTACTAACCACAGTCATAATTATCTTCAGTTTATGGCTCTTGAATGTGGTCGTTACCAATGTGATCGAGAAAAGGGTTTCCGAATTAAAATCTCGCTATACTTGGCGCAAGACAGTCTCATATGTCATAGTATTTGGCGGGATATTTATTGTCAGCAGGGTTTGGCTTGAAGGTATTCAGTCTTTGGCGACATTCCTGAGTCTGTTATCTGCCGGTTTTGCTATTGCACTAAAGGATTTAGTTGCCAATTTAGCAGGCCGGATATTACTTGTATGGCGTCGGCCTTTTGATATTGGCAACCGGATTCAAGTGGGTGAAATCTCAGGCGATGTGATTGACCTCAGGCCTTTTCAATTTACTCTATTAGAGATAGGTAATTGGGTTAAGGCCGACCAAAGCACAGGCCGGACAGTCCATGTCCCCAATAACAAAGTTTTTTACGGAGCCAATCGTTAATTATGACAAAGGGCTTCAGTTTATATGGAATGAGATACCGGTGATGATAACCTTCGAAAGCAATTGGCAAAAAACCGAGCAGATTCTTTAGTACCTTATCAATAATATTGACTGCGTCGAGATCGTAAACTCGGTTCGTGTGTTTTTTTGGCAGAATATTTTGAGACAACCAGACCAAGATGGTCTGGAGACATAATTGCCAAGCTCAAGATGAACTTGATACAAAAACAGGAAGCCGGCTCGTATGTAACAAGCTCCCAGATCTTGATTTATAGGTTTAAAGAATATTTTAACCCGTTAAGTCGTCTTTTGTACTTAACTGGGTCCCTGCTCTTGTATATTTGTGACATTTTGGTTCCGGCTTGTCCGGGTTAGGAAATAGCCGATCGAAATGCTATGAATTTGACTGTCGAAGCCGAAGAGCAGATCAAGAACACCGCTAAAAAGTTCTTGATCTTTTAATACTAAGTTGACACCCATCATCTACACATCGGTAGAAGATAGTGGCGTGTTGCTGACAATTAGATATCTGTGACCGAGATCAGAAAAAGAAGAGGCTCTTCGCAAGCTATGTGGGAGGATATACAGGTTGAATTCAGTAAGCATAATGAAATAGAATTAGCTTATCCTTCTCGACTATGGGTTAAATGAGGGAAAAAAATTGACAAAAAAAGTGATTTCATAAAAGTGCCCCTTAATTAGTGGGTGATTAGCTCAGTTGGTTAGAGTGCTACGTTGACATCGTAGAGGTCACAGGTTCGAATCCCGTATCACCCACCATTTTTATTATGGTGAAACATTATGGAAAAACACTATCTGAAGCATAAACAGCGCCTGAGAGAAAGGTTTATCGAGGAGGGGTTGGACGGATTTCATGATTATGAAGTTCTGGAGTTGCTCCTCAGTTATTCTTTAGTAAGGAAAGATACGAAGACGACCGCAAAAAAACTGATTGATCATTTCGGCAGCATCACCGACGTCATGAACGCTTCGGTGAATGAACTGACCAAGATCAACGGTGTTTCCGGTAGAACAGCTGTCATGCTGAAATTAGTCCGTGAAAGTTCTGTCTTTATGATGAAGGATAAAATACTTAAACGTTACTACGTCAGATCAAGCCAAGATGTTTATAGTTATCTGAAACATTATTACAAAGGCGAAAAAGTGGAGACATTCTTGATCATATTTCTCAACACTAGGAATATGATAATTAGCGTTGATCCACTGTTCAGAGGCACTGTTAATGAAGCTAAAGTTTATCTGCGTACAATAGTCGAAAAATCCTTGCAGAATGGTGCTTCAGCGATAATAGCCGTCCATAATCATCCCAGCGGCAGTATAGAGCTGTCACAAGAAGATATTAGACTGACTAAAAAGCTAAAAGAGACTCTGAGGTTGATTGATGTTAGGATGTTGGACCACATTATTGTAGCCGATAATGAGATGGTGTCAATGAATGACAGTAAACTTATGCCTTAAGCGGCAGGTCTGTTTTTCGGTTCTTTCCGGCTTAAAAAATAGAGCTGTTTAGCGAGCTGTGCTTGACTTTTTCAGCTGTTTTTTAATCTTGTGATCGAGGAGTGTTAAAACTTCCGTATAATTATCATTAGCATAAGGAGATAAAAATGGATTACAGGGTTGGATTTTGCCAATACAAGCCCCAGCTAAAACAACCGGAGCAGAATATCAAACGGCTTGCTCAGCTATTAGATGGGGTAGAAGCAGACCTTCTGGTGTTTCCCGAATTAGCAGTATCAGGATATGTCTTTCGTGACAAAGAGGAGTTAATTAACCATTCAGAGCTGACAGATTCAGGCCGGACAATTGACTTTTTCCGTGAATTCTCAAAGGAAAACAATGTCAGCTGTATAGTTGGTTTCCCGGAGAAAGCGCAAAAAGAAGGTGAAACTATTGTCTATAATTCTTGTTTTTTAGCTAATCCTGACGGCTCTTATCACGTATATCGAAAGATTCATCTTTTCAATAGAGAAAAACTATTGTTCGCACCCGGCGATGGAGAATTCTCCATTTATCCCGCCAAGAATGGTGTCAAAATAGGTATGATGATCTGTTTCGACTGGATATTCCCCGAATCGGCAAGGACTTTAGCCCTCAGAGGTGCTCAAATCATTTGTCATCCTGCTAATTTAGTATTACCTTGGTGTCAACAAGCAATGATAACTCGCTCATTAGAGAATAGAGTATTTACTATTACCTCTAATAGGGTTGGTGATGAGGTTAACGGTGACATTAAAATGAACTTTACCGGTCAAAGTCAGGTAACTGCAACTAAGGGTGAGATATTGAAGAGATTCGATACGGTAGAAGAAGGAATTTGGGTTACTACTGTCAATCCCGAGGAAGCTGATGATAAAATGGTGACTCCGTATAATCACGCCATAACAGATCGCCGGCCGGATAGGTATTTCGATTAATAACATGAGTAACAACATGAGCTATAAATATCTTTTCGGACCTGTTCTCTCAAGAAGGTTAGGAGTTTCGTTAGGTGTTGATATGGTACCCCACAAGTATTGCACTATGAATTGCATATATTGTGAGGTTGGTAAGACAACCAACTTATTAAAGGAGAGAGATGAATATATTCCGGTACAGGGAATTATTACGGAACTTAAAGATTATCTGTCAAACAACCCCGAACCGGACTATATTACATTCTCAGGAGCGGGCGAACCGACACTGAATAGCGGGATAGGAGAGGTTGTGAGATTTATTAAAGATAATTTTACCCGTGAGAAGATAGCTTTGATAACAAATGCCAGCCTTTTATCTGATCCGCAACTGAGATCAGAGATAGTCGACATAGACTTGATAATGCCTTCATTGGACGCTGTCAGCGATGATGTCTATAATCTTATTAACAGACCTTGTACAGGTATTTCAATTGATGATATTATCGAAGGTCTGATAAGTTTTCGTAAGGAAAGTGAATCTCAGATGTGGTTAGAGGTCTTTATTATATCTGGAGTCAATGATAATGAGGACGAATTGTCATTACTGAAAAAAGCTATTTCAAAAATTAATCCTGACAGAGTGCAGCTCAATTCTTTAGATAGGCCAGGCACCGAAAGCAGCGTCAATAAAGTCACTTTAGAAGAACTCGAGAGGATAGCTGCTAAGCTTGATACTAATAAAGTTGATATTATTTCCCGAACAGCAAAATCAATAAAAAATGTCGACAAAAAAATCAATTCTGAAACGTCCGACGAGGATCAAGCTCTGATCGAAACAAGAATAATTGCTACCGTCAGCCGCAGACCTTGCACAGCCGAAGAGTTGGCTCTGATCTTGAATTGTCGGTCTGAACGGATACAAAAGGTTATAGCTAAAATGGAAAAAAATGGTGTACTTTCATCCGCAGAAAAAGAGCGCGGTCGCTTTTATAGAAAAGCTAAGTAAGCGCATAAGTATAGTTGCAACTAAACAAAGGTAATAGGAGCGATAGTGAAAAAGCCAATCTATCTCGATTTCAATGCAACCACCCCTATAGACGAAGAGGTAGCTAATCTGATGATCGAGATAATCAAAACAAAGATGGGTAATCCATCAAGCAGTCATTACTATGGAAAAGAAACGCGGCAACTGATTGAAGATGCTCGAAATCAGGTAGCTGAATTAATCAGATGCGAAGCTAATGAAATAATATTTACTTCCGGTGGAACCGAAGCCAATAATCTTGCTATCCGTGGTATGATTAGACCTGGGAAAGATCATGTTGTTATCAGCAGTATCGAGCATCCATCTGTGATGGAAGTGGGCAATTATTTAGAAAGCAGAGGAGTTAAAGTTAGCACTGTACCGGTTGATGAGTATGGATTTATAATCATCGAAGAGTTGGAAAAGCTGCTGACGGATAAAACTGCTTTGGTTTCGATAATGCACAGTAATAATGAAACCGGTACTGTTCAGCCGATTGAGGAGATTTCCCGGCTTTGTGTAGCAAAGGATATATACATCCATACCGATGCTTCCCAGTCTTTGGGAAAGGTTGAAATAGATGTTAATGGATTAGGTGTTGATTTGCTCACTTTTACAGGTCATAAGTTTTATGGACCTCAAGGAACTGGAGGTTTATTTGTCAAAAAAGGGGTTGAATTGAATAAGATACTTTTCGGTGCCAATCAAGAAAAAGGATTAAGTCCGGGTACCGAGAATGTTTTGGCTATAGCCGCTTTGGGCAAAGCAGCTGCTCTGTCCAAGCAAGGAATCAAAGATTATCAGGAGAATCTGCAAAAGATGAGAGACAGGCTTTATGAAGGGTTGCAGCAGGGAATTAAATTTTTAGGCCTTCCCGATAACTTCATCAAACTCCATGGCCATCTCGACAAACGACTTCCCAATACCTTAAACATATCTTTCCGTAATTTCGACGCTAAAGAGCTTAGTTCATTACTTTTCGAAAAAGTAGCTTTTTCTTGTGGAGCAGCATGTCATTCCGGAAGCAGCAAAGGCTCTAAGGTGTTGAAGGCAATGGGAGTGTCCGATGACTATTTAGACGGTACGATGAGATTTTCAACCGGAAAACAGACGACTAAAGAGGAGGTTGATCAGGCTGTTGAACTGATAGTAGAAGGCGTGAAGAAGCTTTTTGAGCTAAACAGCACGAGTTCCTACCTGTTCAAACATAAATCTAAGCACAAAGCCTGTGATGCCGGAAACCGCTCGTCCCAATGCAGCGCAGTAAAAGAAGGTCAGTTGATCTCTACAGCTAAAGAGGAAGAAATTAAGTTGACCCATTTTACGGCAGGGTTAGGCTGCGCCTGTAAGATTGAGCCTTCCGTGTTGGAGGCTATCGTCAAACAAATTCCAGTGCTTGCAAATGATAAAGTTCTGGTAGGAACCGAAACGTCCGATGATGCAGCAGTCTATAAAATTAGTGAAGATAAAGCTATTGTAATGTCCTTAGACTTTTTTAATCCTATTGTTGATGATCCTTATCAGTTCGGCAGTATTGCAGCCGCTAACTCTTTAAGTGATATATACGCAATGGGAGCCGTACCTATTTTTGCCTTGAATATAGTAGGTTTCCCGATAGATGAGCTTCCGGCACAAATTCTAACTAAAATCCTGACCGGTGCAGCTGAAAAAGCTAAAGAGGCAAACATTCCCATATTGGGTGGTCACAGTATCAAAGATGTAGAACCAAAATACGGATTAGCAGTTGTCGGTATTGTTCATCCCGATAAAATGCTCAAAAATAATAATGCCCAACCGGGGGATATGATAATATTGACCAAACCGATAGGCATCGGAATAATCACTTCGGCGATCAAGAAAGAATTGGCTACTAAAAAAGAAAAACAAGCTGCCATAGAAACTATGGCGCAACTTAACAAACCTTATGCTGAGAACCTGGCAAACCTGAAAGTGAATGCTTGCACCGATATTACCGGCTTTGGTCTGCTCGGACATTTAAGCGAAGTCCTGACAGGGAGTAAGGTGGACGCAACCATCAATTACCGCAAGATCCCTCGATTAGATGGACTTGATAGGCTTATAGACTTAGAGGTTACCCCGGGTGGGATATTCAGTAATAGGGATTTTTACGGCAAGAAGGTTGCCTGGGATGATAACATCAAAGATAAAGATAAATACATACTATTCGATGCTCAAACTTCAGGAGGATTGCTGATAACTATGCCCGAGCAGGAAGCTGAAAAATATCTGGCAACTTGCAGAAAACAGGGTTTCAATCATGTCAGTATCATTGGGCAGGTTAACAGCAAAGGTGATGGGAAAATACTGGCCGAATAAATCAACTCAAATAAGGTGGGAATCTAAAAAATAAATTTTGCTTACATAATGGCTGACGCAGGTGTGAAATCCAGTAAACGCTCATGACTGTGAAAAGTAATGTATAATTTACAATGTACGATGTATAATTGCAAAATGAAGACACCTGGGGGAATGATAAAAAATACAGTGTTCAGACCTTCCAGGTCTGGGAAGAATCAGAGCAAGATGTTAGGAGCACTATACATAATCTGTGGATAAAAAATTTAAACATAGGAAACGCTCATGACTGTGAAAAGTAATGTATAATTTACAATGTACGATGTATAATTGCAAAATAAAGATACCTGAGATGATGATTAAATTGCCGGCTAAAGCCGGCGTGCCAGCCGACTGAAAGTCAGCGTTCCGGTACCACTGGTAACTGATAACTGGTAAATGAATTTTAAACAGGAATTATTTTGTTAGTTCATAAAATAACCGGTAAGCTCTAGTTGCAAGATGGCTAATAAATTGCTTACCGGCTAATTATCTGTTTGTGAAGATGAGATCAGGGTTTATTATCAGGTAATCACTTTCTTGGCTTGCTCATGTTTCGATGACTAAGGAAGGCTTTTTTCTGGTCGTCATCTAATAGGTTATAGATACTTTCTGTCAGCTCTATTCTTTTCTGAGCCAGTTCTCTACGTTTGTTGTAGTATTGTTCGATGATCCGTTTAGCCTGCCTGAATTCACCATTAGAGAGATGACTTCTTCTTTGCAGTCCTAGTTTTTTCGTTTCTGCCTGGATGTCAATAACAGCCAAGCGGTGTTGCATGCGTAGGCTTTCGATGTCGTTTTTTTGTTCTTCGGACAAGTCAAGTTCCGCATGTTTGCCATGTTCGCCTTGGCACATAGAACAATGGTGAGACCTGCTCATTCTTTCATTTCTGGTGCCTCTACCTCTACCGGATTGCCTGCCTTCTTCATGCGACATGCCATGCTGCGCGGACAGAACGGCTAAAGACAGTGTCATTAAGGCTATTGATATCAGTGTTTTCATTTGTTATCTCCTTTTTCTGTTGTGTACAGTTCTTTTTGCCATATACTCGAATAGTTTTTCAGCTTCATCGTCAGACAGTATTTGGCGCAATTCAATCAAGTTTTGACCAACCTTTTCCTCAATTTCTTGCTGCATATCTATTAGATTTTCGAGCATAATTTCTAAATCTTCTTTGTCATAATCAGTCTTACCCAATTCGGTTAAAAATTCTTTTTTAACTTCCATATAAGAAGACCTCATTTTATGTATTTCTCTGAAATGTCGTCGCTTGCTTTCAGATATATTTCTATAGGGTCTTGGTGGTCTGCTCTCGAGTTCTTGAGTACATGACCTCTGAATAAAGACGGTGATGAATGTGATGTTAAATATCAATGAGCATACCAGGATAATGTTCTTTAGACGATTAGTCATCATAGACCTCCTGCCAGACGGTATAAAGTGACTCTTGTGAAAGCAGATAATCGTTGCTTACGGTATCATTTGCTTGTTGGTCAATATTTAAGTTCCTGCCCAGAAAACCTGCCGCAGCAAGTGTCAGCAAGAAAGATGCAGCTATGGGGAGAGGTCTTAGGTAGTACATTAATCTTATCCGCTTAATCTCGGCTGTTTTTCTTCCGGGTATGCTTTTGAGCTTGATCTTAATAGAATCAGGGCATTCAGCAATTTTTAAAGTTGCCAGATTGTCGTTCAAAGCTGTCAGGCGGTTATATTCTTTCCGGCACTCAGGGCAGTTGCTGAGATGTGCCTGCACAAACGATGCCGGCATATGCGCAAGCTCGTTGTCCATATAAGCGTTCAGCTTAGGTATGATTTTACCACACTTTCTAGTATATTTCATTTTTAGTCTCTCCATTAACTAAGACATGATTCTGTCGGGAATCCTGCAAAATATGACGCAACTTCTTTTTAGCCCTGAACAGAAGCGAGTCTACTGCATCAGGGGTTGTCTCCATGATGCCGGCTATCTGCTTATAGGACATATTTTGATAGTATTGCAGTTCTATGGCTAAGGCTTCTTTTGGTTTAAGCTTTTGAAATGCAGCTATTATTTGTTGCCGCTGTTTTTCTTTTCTATCTTCAAAGTCGGGTTCGCTTATTTTCTGGTGTTTGAGGGTTTCATACTCGACATAACGGGAGTTTTTCTTCATATAGTTGATAGCTTTATTATGCGCTGTACGGAATAAATATGCTGGGTACTTTTGTGGGTTTATGAATGGCATCTTAGCCCAAAATGAGAAAAACACGGATTGCAAAATGTCTTCGACGTCATCTCCGGAGTGAAGTCTTTTCTTCAAGTATCCATATAGCTGGCCGGAATACCGGTCAACTATGCCGTCGAAGGTCTGTTTATGTGCTTGCTCAGATTTCATCGACTCCCTCATGCTTTTTATCTTCTTAAATTCTTAGACAAGATATCCCCTTGAATCCGTCAACATTTTGTTTATTTCTAATACAAATTCTATATTGAAAATGCACATTTCCTACCTGATTAAGTTCGTGTATAGGGGGCGTATTTTTTAATGCTGCTTCATTATGGAAACTGTATAAGCATCCCCAAGAGAGGTGCTCAAACATTACTAAAGAAATAAGTTGCCAAATAATCGGGCTAAAGAGATTAAATGACCAAGAGGTATAATGATGAAGAAGATGTTGGTGACCGACTTAGACGGTACTTTATTGGACAATAGCAGCAGGCTTAGCCCTCAAAACCGCTTGACCTTGGAGAGATTAGGTCGGGATGGAGTTGTGCGGACAGTGGCGACCGGCAGGTCTTTCTTCTCAGCAAAGAGGGTTTTACCGGATGATTTCCCGATAGATTACATTATAATATCAACCGGTTCGGGGATCTATGACTGGAACACGAAACAGATTATTACCAAAAATCTTATCAGCAGTGCTGCCGCCGCCGCGCTGACAGAGTTGTTTCTTCGTCATAAAATCGGGTTTATGCTGCACGAACCTATCCCCGATAATCATAAGTTTTATTACTATAAAGGGCTGAATACTACAGAAGATTATGATCTAAGGGTGTCGTTATATGAAGGATATGCTGTCCCTTTCCAATTCATCGATAACCTTAAAAAAGACGCTACCCAGTTTGTTTCGATGTTTCATAATGAGGAGCAGTTTCTTCAGGCTAAAACCATCATCAACGGAAGTAGCCTGGAGACATCATGTATTAAAACTACCTCACCTCTGAATGGACGTTCTATCTGGCTGGAGATATTTGCCGCTCAGGTTTGTAAAAGCAAAGCGGCAGAGAGACTAGCGGTTGATTTAGGGATAAAACATGAAAATATCGCTGCAATAGGTAATGACTGGAACGATTATGACCTCTTAGAATGGAGCCGGAACAGTTATCTGGTTGCCAATGCACCTGAACAATTGCATGACAGATACAGGGTGGTCGCCGATAATGAGCGAAATGGGTTCACTCAGGCTGTCGAGGAGTGGCTGGGCAGTGACGAATAGTTTTAAAAAGCTGTTTATTTCTAATTATTAAAAAACTCGCCCAGATTTCACGGATTATGTATAGTGCTCAGAGCATCCCCCTGGTGAAATAAAAAAACGATTTCACGGGGTAAACCTGCTCTGATTCTTCCCAGACCTGTACCCGGTGAAGTAAAAAAGACGATTTAACGGGTTAAAATGCTCTGGAGACACAGGAGTCAAGCTCTGGAAGAGCTTGTCTGGAGTTTGGACATTTAAGTAGGTTATTTGAAATAAAACTTGACATACTTACACTGCTTTTAACTATTGGTCAAAACATTTAAGGGGGAACGTATGGCTACAGAAAAGGATGTTA
>PWNZ01000133.1 GCA_003564135.1 Candidatus Cloacimonadota bacterium | reverse complement strand
TTTACTGGAGTATGATCAAGCCGGGTTACTTGAGTGGGGAGAGAATATTTGGATGGGTACATCAGTAGAAGATAACAGGGTTAAAGATCGAATTGACAAGCTGAGTAAAACGAATGCAAAAACAAAGTTCCTGTCCTGTGAGCCTTTAATTGGGCCATTGACCGATATGAACCTGAATAACATAGATTGGGTAATTGTAGGCGGGGAAAGCGGGTATAACCCACGGCCGATGGAGCCGGAATGGGTGATTGATATTAAAGAGCAATGTGAAGCCGCAAACGTTCCGTTTTTCTTTAAACAGTGGGGAGGGCGAAACAAGAAGAAAAATGGACGAGAACTAATGAAGCGCACTTGGGATGAAATGCCAGAGATGCCGGAATCATTTACAACAGTTTAGATGATATTAGATGGATAAATTCAAGTATTATGGTGAATTAAATAAAATCACTGAAGGGGAGGGTGAATTACAACTTGCAAGTGGAGATGCTCTACAAGTTAATTTCGAAATTGCAAAACGAAGGGACGAAAAATTGCTTTTTAATGCCATCGTTGAAAGTAATGGCTCAAATGGTCTTGCTAACATAATCAAACTTGAGGGACTTGAATATATTAAAGGGATAGATAGAATTGGCAGAGAGGTTTTGATAACTAATTTGATAGCTAAAGATTCCACAACTGGCACCAAAACTAATTCAAAAATTATTATCAATGGTTATGCGGGTTCATGTGAAATAGGCTCCAAAAAATTGGAGAAAAACTATCAGATACACTTTCATCTTTTAAATTTAATTTTTGATGGCAATCAAAGAAATGTTGTAGAAAAAGGAGACAAAATCTCTGTCTCCTGGCCGGAATTACAACTTGAATTCCCGGACTTTAAATGTAGTATTGAAAAAAATAAAGATTATAATACTTCTGAGAAGATTCTCAAAAAACAGGGTGGGGTCTTAAACACAGGTATTTTGAAAGTTGAAACGAACCAAAAGTCAGATTTCGATTTTATACTTGAAAAAACACGAAAGCTCAATCAATTATTTTCTGTAGCAAGGAGTACTTTTATTAATTGGGGAGCTTGTAAAATATTAACACCTGGAGGAAAAGCGATCTATGAACACCATATTAATGCGCTTGTACGACCATTTCATGGTAACAATCTGATTAACAAACAAGCTGAGGAAACTGTAAGATTCTTAAACTCTGCATGGATAGCCTATGATGAATATGAAGAAATATTTGATACGAAAAGATTTCTTTATGGTTATGCAGACACTTATATGAACAGTTATATCGAAACAAGGTGCTTGAATATCGCAGCATTAACGGATGGCATAAGTTCTCGTTGGGCTATCAATGAGGGACGTGATATATTTTTAGCTGGTAAGGTGTTCAACAAACAACTGCCCAAACTAAAACAAGAGATTAAAGTAACTCTTCAGAAACTATTTGATGATATTAATGAGTCATATATTCACGTGATGCTTTCTAAAATCAAGGGATTTAACAGACGCCCATTAGGCTCGAAATTAAAAAGGTTGCGAAAATCATTTAATTGTCCAATTACAGACGAAGAAATTAAACGATTTGTTAACCTCAGAAATAGTCTTGCACATACTTCATTGTTTCCGGATGATGTAGACAATATAAAGTCCTTTCTATTTATGAGACATTTTTTGGATCGAATAGTGCTGGTTGTCTTAAATTACTCAGGTGATTATTTAGACATGGAAAACATGAAAGAAAAACCTCTTATTAGTAACTAACATAACATGACCGAAAACCAACAAGCACGCAAAAAGCTCCAGGACGAACTACGTAAGCTATTCCAATTTGATGTATCCGATCTTGATTTCGGGATCTACCGGATTCTGAACCGGAAAAAGGATCAGATCGAACGGTTCATTGAAAAAGATTTACTGGATGCGGTCAATGAAGGATTAAAGGAGTACCAGCAGCAGGATGCTTCTCAGCTTGAGGATATTAAACAGCAAATCATCGAGAACCTGTCAGACGATGCATTTGATGACCGGGGTAAGCTGGTGAAATATGAGAATACCAAGCTTGGAAAGGAGTATCTGCAGGCATTGGAGAAAGCGGAAAAGCAGCAGGTAGGTGCCGATACCGAAAAGAAAATCTACAACGACCTGTTTACCTTCTTTTCTCGTTACTACAGTGAGGGGGATTTTGTTACAAAGCGGCGTATCAGTACACGGGATTCCAAATATGCCGTGCCCTATAATGGCGAAGAGGTATTACTGCACTGGGCGAATAAGGATCAGTACTACATTAAAACCGGAGAGCACTTTACCAACTACAAGTTTGAGGTGGATGGGAAATCGGTTTGGTTTAAGGTGGCTCAGGCAGAACAGAATAGAGATAATGTAAAGGAAGAAGAAAAACGATCCTTTGTCCTCCGACCGGACAATCCCATTGTGATTAATGATGACGAGCTGACGATATGGTTTGAGTACAGGCCGTTAACTGATGAAGAAGAAAGAAAATGGCTTGATATCTACAATGCCGTTGAAAACAAAAACTTGAAGGGAGTAGATCGCCAAAAACTGTGCATAGCCTATGATGAGTGGATTCGTAGTGAAGTGACCGGAGAGTGGAGAAAATTGCTTTCTGTAATACCACAAAACAAAGACCGCTCAATTCTTTACCAGAAACTGAACCATTACACCGGCAAGAACACCACGGATTACTTTATTCATAAAGATCTGCAAAGCTTTTTGGAGCGGGAACTGGAGTACTATCTGAAGAATGAGGTGATTCGGGTAGATGACTTTATTGAAGACCAAACCGAACAGGCCATGGACGTTGCCCTCACCCGGGCCAAGGTGGTGAGGAGCATCGGGAAAAAAATTATCGCATTCCTCAGCCAGATTGAAAACTTACAGAAAAAACTGTTTAAGAAACGGAAGTTCGTGGTGGATACCCATTACTGTTTTACGCTGGACCAGGTATCGGAAGCACTTTATGAAGCCATTTTGCAAAATGAGCAACAGATTAAGGAGTGGGAAGAGCTGTATGCGATGGGAAAATGGGATGGTGAACTAAAGTGGGATGGAAACTGGACAAAGGAGTTTCTAAAAGATCATCAATTTTTAATGGTAGATACCAAGTTGTTTGATGAAGAGTTTAAGTTTGAATTATTGTCATATTTTAATGGCTTAGATGATGAATTGGGTGGTTTATCTATAAATAGTGAAAACTTCCAAGCAATTAACCTTATA
>PWNZ01000025.1 GCA_003564135.1 Candidatus Cloacimonadota bacterium | reverse complement strand
TTCTTGGTTGGGGGGTTGTTCGCTGCGCTCGAATGAAGAATGAAGACCCAGGTGAAGTAAAAAAAGACTTAACCCTGCTGGAATAAAAAAAAGGATTCCACCCTGCTGGAATAGAAAAGATGATTCCACAGGGTGGGCAGGGCAGGCGGGTTAAAAAGTCGGTGATCCGGTGAAAGCCTCAGAAGTAGAGTATATCCAGCGGGATCTATACAGAGGTGCCGGTCTTAGCTGCCGCCAGATGGCAAAATAAACATAACAAATGTAAATATGTAGTGCCCCTGAAAAAATCTAAGCCCTTGGGGGACAGTAGGTTCAGACCTCCTGACTCGATATTTCCTTCATATTTTGTAACCTCAAGTAACACATGCAGATAGCTTGTTTTCATGAGTCGTCTTGACATAAACGCTTAGGATTTATAATTGTCCCCAAAAAACCAGACAGGAGGCAATAATGCCACAGATGCTTTTACCTTTTTTCCCGGAAGAAAAGACCTACATCAATTCCTTCATATCCTTTATTAAAAAAGATGGGGATGTTTGGTACTACATTGATGATATACCATCTTTTCATCATAAAGAAGACGATTACAACAGTTTTAAGATGTATGTTTCTCAGTTATATGTATATGGTAATGTTAAGCAAAAGGATATCGTACAAGTTTTTGGGATAAATCCCCGAGGATTAAAAAGGTGGGTGAAAAAGTATAGAGAAGGAGGTGTAGAATCTTTCTATACTAAACCAACACCGAGGCGTGCCACTGTTTTAACAGAAGATAAGCTCAACGAAATCCAGGATTACTTGGATAATGGTTTTGATTTGTCTTCTATTTCTGAGATGGTAAATGTGAAAAAGTGTACCATTTCCAAAGCGATCCAGAAAGGCAAGCTACGTAAAAAAAAACTTTAGCTGAGAGTACAGCGAGCAAGAGTGATCGAGTACGGGAAGATGTATCTTCGAATATGGGTTTTGCTTGCACACGTTCCGATGAGCGAGCATTAGCTGCCAAGGGATTATCAGAGGCTCAGACCAGATTCTATGATAATAACGATATTTCATCAGGAGGTGTACTTTTTGCGCTACCTGCTTTGTTGGAGAATGGGTTAATCAGTCATCTGACGAAGCACTTCACAGCGCCGGCAGGTTATTATAACATAATTCATATATTTTTAACCATAGCCTATATGGCTTTAACAGGGCATAAATCTCTGGAGAATCTGCGAAATATTCCACCTGGAGAGTTGGGAAGGTTGATGGGGTTGGATCGAGTTCCTGAGGTAAAAAAAGTTCGTGGTTTTTTATCACAAATATCGGCTCAAAAGCAGGCAAGAACTTGGAGTGCAGAGTTGTCTAAAGAGTGGATGGAAGCAGACAGTGCGTCTTGTGGAGTTCTATATGTAGATGGTCATGTCAGAGTTTATAATGGCAAAAAGACAAATCTTCCGTCTAAGTATGTTGCCAGGCAAAGACTATGTTTGCGCGGTGTATCCGATTATTGGGTAAATGACTTTCTCCATCGCCCTCTTTTTGTGGTTCGTAAAGAGATTGATCCCGGCTTAATTAAAGTTCTCAAAACAGATATTATTCCCGACTTGCTCAGGATGGTTCCCGATCAGCCTGATCCTCAAGAGTTAGCAGCCAACTCTTATCGTTCAAGATTCATGATCGTGTTTGATCGAGAAGGGTATAGTCCTGACTTTTTCCTTTATCTTTGGGAACATAGAATAACTTTTTGTACTTACAGAAAATACGTTAAAGATAGTTGGAGTTTGGAGGAGTTTAGGCAAGTTAGTGTGAAGCTGCAACATAAAGAAACTATAGATATGGTTCTTGCTGAGCGTGGTACATTTCTTGGAGGAAAAATATGGGTAAGGGAAATCCGGAAGTTAACCAAATCGGGTCATCAAATCTCATTAATAAGTACAGACTTCAACACAGAAATTGGCAAACTTGCAGTTGCGATGTTTAACAGATGGGGTCAAGAAAACTTTTTTAAATATATGATGGAACACTATGGCATAGATAGACTTACTGATTACGATTTAGACGATATAAGTGACACTAATATTGTAGTCAATCCCGAATACAGAGAATTAGATAGCAGGATAAGAAGCTTAACTACTAAGCTCCATAGAACTCAAGTTAACTTCATGTCTATCGGAACTCCCGACAACTTAACTGAAAGTAGAAAGATGAAGATCAATTATAAAAAAGCAGAACTGCTGGAAAACATAGACCTTACTAAATCAAAGATCGTCACCTTAAAAGAACAAAAAAAGAAAGTTAAAAGGCACATCCTATTTCGTGAACTTACTGAAGAACAGAAATTTAAGATGCTGTCACACGATAAAAAGCTTATTGTCGATACGATTAAGATGATCTGTTATAGAGCAGAAACCTGTTTAGTCGCTATAGCTCGTGAACGGATGGCTAACAAAGACGAATCTCGGAGTCTCGTAAGGCAAATAATCAAATCCTCTGTTGACTATAAAGTTGATAAAAAAAACAATCGCTTGAATATATATTTGCATAACTTACCCAGTAAACACTTAGATGCTACAGCCCAAAAAATTTGCGAAGAATTAAATAAGTCCGAGACCTATTTCCCGGGTATAAATCTCAGACTTTGCTACAATTTGGTGACATCTCATTATCCGTAAGGTCAGGAGTTCTGAGGTTATCAGCAAAAATGGTAAAGATGGGTTAAGAATGAGGTGTCCTGAAATATTGCTTGATATAATGACGTCATAATGCAGCTTTAAACAAGCAGGTAAATATAAAAAAAGCAAGACAGAAAAAGGCTGTTCTGAAATAGTGATACCCAATAATTAAAGGAGATTTGATTATGTTGAAAGGATACAATTCTTTGAGAGAAGCTGATCTTGAAATCAGATTTGCCGAAGTGGATATTGACTACGCTAGAAAGACCCTTTCGAGTTTAAAAAAAGCGAACACCTTTCTTGAAGACTATTTCAAGCTGAATAATCCCATAAGCTCGATCAGGGCTATCTTAGTACCCACCAGAGCAGAATATGAGAGATTAGTAACGAAACTTTTAGGTGTAGCGATAGAAATCCCCTCCAATCCCGGCCGATTGGCACAACCGCAAAAGACAGATATCGTATTCCTGTCACCTTCTGCTTATAATTCGGAATCGACTTATAAGTTTATACCTGATGAGTACGAAAGATTAGTATTCCATGAACTTACTCATCTGTTTGAAGAATACCTTTCTCCGGATAT
>PWNZ01000016.1 GCA_003564135.1 Candidatus Cloacimonadota bacterium | reverse complement strand
TATGATGACTATTCCGTTTTCCTAACGCTGCACTTGCACCGTAACGTGCAGCACTATAATTATTGCCGATAGTAGCATTGATAAGACGAACCTCCCCGCCTTCTCTACCGTAAACTACTAAATTACTCCTCGCTGTTTCACCCCACATAGGATCGATATTATCTGTCACACAATCAGTCATCTCTAAGTTAACCAAGGTCACATAAATACCTTCAGTTGGATCTCGGTGGGAAAAAATAGATGCTCCACCACCTTCACCTCCTATGTAATCCGGAGTTAGCGGTCCCGGCTTGTGTTTTCGTATCCTAATATTTTCACCATAAACGTTCATGAAAGGAACCCTACTCGTTGCTATGCGAAGCGCTTCATATCCGCTGTTGTTATAGAGATGCAGATTCTTCAAGGTAATATCCGTGCTGTGATAAATACCAACCGTCCATCTTCCTTTTCTTTCGGGAGAGGCACTGCCGGTGTGACACTCAGCAATCGTGATATTTTCTAAAGAAAATGATGAATTATAATTTAATCTAATTGCACCTACACCGTCGCCACCATACGGATTGCCGCCATTTATTATGGTAAGGTTTTTTATAGTGTAGTTTTTAATATAACTAAAACTATCGTCATTCGGAGGGAAAAGAGTCGTATTGGTTGAACCCATAAAAGCCAATGTTTCTCCTTGCAGGTCAAAAACAGTTGTTTCCATATCCGCTCCGATTATATCTACATAAGAACGTATCTGTAAAGGGAAACGCTGATTGTTTAAAGATCGTGAATATATCCCTTCGGCAATGTGGATCGTCCGCTGCTGCAGACTATCGGGCTTAATCAACATTATTGCTAAGGCTATAGTTTGCAGAGGGTCATCGGGCGTAAGACCGCTGTTGGTATCACATCCGTCAGGGCTGACATATAAATCTGCGGCTATCGGATCAATCTTGCTGTTTTTCGCAGTCAAGGTAAAATCATCAGAAACTTGGTCATAGTTAATACCAACAAAATATCTATCATAGTCTTTTACAGTTAATGTATCAACAACTATTGGTGATTGTCTCCTGCTATAAATAAAAATATCAGGATTATTGCCGGCATAATTCATATAAACACTGTTTAATGATTGAGAGCAAAACTCGACATCCATATCATGTCCTATTGATATTGCTCCGAGAAATATTCCCTGATTGTATCTAACCCTGTTACCTTTTAATAGAGGACTGCCTGTTGATCTATCAGTTATAATATGCATAGCACCACCTGCATAAGCCATGTTATGCTCTATATCACAGTTACTGATTACCGGAGAAGCATTAACAATATAAATACCGCCCCCTAAGGAATTAGATGTTGACCCAAACCAGTGAAACTCACCCAGACCGTTGGTGATGGTAAAGCCGTTAAGAATGGCGCTGCGGGTTTCATCGGAATTAAAAACCACTACCGTTCCTTCTCGGTTACCGTCAATGATAGTCTCTCTAACTATACTTCTATCGTCACTGGTTACTCCGTAAAGACCGGTGATGGTGATGGCTTTACCCTTATAGTTAAGGTTTTCTATATACCTGCCCGGATAGACGAGGAGAGTATCGCCGTCATCAGCGGCATCTATGCCGGCAGTGATTGTGGTAAAATCACCTGTGCCGTCCTGTTTAACTTCCCACAGTGTTGAATTGAGAATTGAGAATTGAGAATTGAGAATGATCAGACTGAATAGTATTAGGATGCTCTTCATTATTACTCCTTAACTTTATTTAATAGCAACACGGATCTGACGGATTCAACGGATAAACACGGATAATCTATATATGATTTATCAGTAAGCATCTGTTTCATCTGCAGAATCCGTGTTGCTAGAGTTTTAAGATGCTATCTGACTATTAGCATCTTACGGGTTATCGTCTCTTCAGCAGTTTCCAGTCTATAGAAATAGATACCGGAAGCTACTTTCTTGTTATTGCTGTCTCTGCCGTTCCAGCCAACAGTATGCTGTCCCCTGTTTACATCTCCTGATACCAGAGATTTAACCAGTTGACCCCGGATATTATAGATACCGAGTTCCACCGGCATATTCTCCGGTATAGATAAGGCTATGCTGGTCTGACTATGTCCGCCGGCACCGGACCTTAAACTAAAGGGATTGGGATAATTCTGCTCCATTCTCAACATCGGCTGCAGAACATCTTCTTTTTCATCTTCAACTGCCAGATCCGAACCGCTCCGCGTTCTCTCTATCTTAACCAGTGTGAAGTCATTCTGAAGCGGCCTAACAGCTTCACGGGAATAATTACCGGTCGTCATATCATTAACCAGTACGGTACCGTATCTTTCATAACTGTCTCCTTCAGTATAAATCACAAAGGTTATCTCCTCGTTAAGATGAGCAGGAGTTGTATAGGTTATTATCTCATAAGGAAAGGAACCATGGAAAACCGATGCTCCTATGCACTCTTCGCCGGCAAAGATACCGACCTCAACAACATCTTGATAATTATCGATATCCATAATAAAGAACGATTCGTATTCAGCCCTTTCCCGGAAACTGAAATGTTCTACACCCGGTGGCTGTGATTGCCGTTCGCAAGGAGGTGCTGGGTCTATCGGAGGAGGAGGATGATGAGGGTCTAAGTTCCAACTGAAAACTATCGGGTCTTGACCTCTAAGTCTTACGGAATACATTTTACCGTATTGAAGCATTCCGGCATCGGCAGAAGATTCAGCATCGAATATCCACTCGTCTAGCCAGGGAATATAATACATACCCCAATTATCGGTCAGTACGGAGCTTATCTCGTCCATAACAGAGTTGCCGAAGGCATAAAAAACATCCTGAGGATAGGGTACAAAATAACCGATCCAGTTACCATCAGGACGGTTCGGATACAGAGTTATGTCGGTATATAACAAACACTGCCTGTCGCCGCCGGCATAGACAAAATGCTCTTCGCTGTTGTCCATCATCAGCTTGTATCCTTTAGGACTCTGAAAAGCTACCTCATCATCAGTCCATCCTTCCTGAGTCCAGTTCATGAATAATATTTGTGAATTATCTTCGTTCTGTCCGCGAACTTCATTAATGTGATCTCCATCGGTAAGAGGTTCTAATAACTCCCACGTATACTCAAGGTTGTCCTGATGGGTCAGCCTCGGGAAAGATCTCCAGTAATTAGTGCGACCATCAAGCCTGTGCACCATCGCATTGTCAATCCGGGCATGGCCTATTGGGCTATCCTGCCAACGTAATACCG
>PWNZ01000029.1 GCA_003564135.1 Candidatus Cloacimonadota bacterium | reverse complement strand
TCTGTCCAAATATTGATACGGTTATTATTGCCAAAAAGGTAGCGCATGTAAATTTTTTCATGATTACTCCTTAAAATTTATAGGAAGATGGTTTAACAGTAAACTCAAAGCCAAATCTATCGTTTCTTCAATATCAACTTTAAGCTCATCAACCAACGACATAGTTCCGATTTTATCACTAAGACCCAGCAAAATTAACACAATACCTCTAATATCGACTTTAGATAAATCAGGACCGGTATGATGGACTTCTATAAAGCCTGCCACAAGATTGATCTCCTCTTGAATCATCCTGTTCTTGCTGGCACGGGCTGAATCACGGAGCCTTGGAGGAGTTACACCGCCAATGAACATTTCAAGATAATCTTTCATCAAGACATAAGATTTTGTCCTGATTATTAAAAACTCCCTGATTGCCGCAGCAGGGGCAGCACTGCCCGATAGGGTGGATCTCAGACGGTTGTTGACCGATTCTATGTCCCTTTTAAGCATTGCCATAAAAAGGTCTTCCTTGTTCTTGAAATAGTAATACAAGCCGGCCTTGTTCATACCGCACTCATTGGCGATGTCATCGAGCTTAGCCTTCTGATAGCCGTACTTTCTGAATACGACAGAGGCGTTTTCCAATATAGTTTCTTTCTTGTCCATTTCTGTTACCTTTTTAACATTTTAGTCGAAAGTTCAAAAAAATAAAACGCCTTTTAACGTCAAGCTCTTTATCCCTCAGGGAAAATTGTCGCCCTCCCCAGTGTAACAAAAAAGGCTGCACTGGAGAACTTTAAACATAATAAACGTCCATGACATCCTCAACCAAGAACCAACAACCAAGAACCAAGAACGAATATGATGATACCCAAGGCACGCAATGTGTGTATCCTTCGGCTGAAAAGTTACCAGTGGTTTCGGTTGAAAAGTTACCACTTCAACCGCCGGTATCTTCTATTTTACCGATAATGTATTGCCTATATCCAATCTAAATATGAACTGGGAGGATGATTAGTATGCAAAGCAAACAGGAGATAATTATCGGACATATTCGAGATGGAGATAGCATCGGTAGTATATCCCGTAAAGTCGGCGTATGTTGTTATACTGTAAGAAAGTATGTCAAAACTTATATAAAGGTCAACATCGTCTCTGCGTCTCGGCTCATCGCCGGTCAATTGCAATTCGTAAACCTCTCCGCTCCTGAGAACCGATATCCCGAAATCGCGTAGCACAACTATTAAGGGAGCATATCCTAAAGCATGAACAGTTACCACCCTTTCATCCGGAGCGACATAGACGTGATGCTGCCCCGGTGCCGGATTGGTCAAGGCGACAAGTTCTACCCGCGGCCGGAAATCAAGGTCAACATCGAGATCGGTGACAAATATCAGACAGGCTGCCCGTTCACGATTGACAGTCTGATACCGGGCCTGAACTATAGCATTCGGTCTATGCTCGGCCTGACCAACTATCCTGAGCCGGTTAAGCTCGGCATTAAGAGATAATACGATTGAAAAAACCAGCAGTAAAAACAAAACTTTTTTCATTTATTCCTTCCGAAATGATATTTCATGCTTTCATAGAGTTATTTTTCTTTGGTAGAATAGCTGATATATTGTCAACTGTTTTGGTATTTTTAGTATGGAGGTGAAAGGGGAAAGATGTAGCAGCCCTGAGTTTGAGCAGATTCCGCATGAAAAAAGAGAGTTCGAGATGATTGGGTTTGCCGGATTCTTTCTTTTTACACTGGAAGAGCATCTGCGTAGTGGTTAGGCATTAGATCGCCAATTTTCCTTTACAGAATAACAATCTCAGATAAATAGTCTCAGGTTAAAAGTTATGAGGTGAATATGGGAATTGATTATAGAGTTATCAAGCAAGCCGATTTAGATGAATTAGTAGCTCTCTATAAAGGGGCAGGCTGGTGGGAAGAGACCGACGATTTCAGCTTTTTAGATAAACTAGTAAAGAATACTTTTTGTTTTATAGGAGCGTTCAATAATGGTAAGATGGTCGGTATGGGCCGGGCTATATCTGATGGGGTCAGTGATGCCTATATTCAGGACGTGACAGTTTTACCGGAATACCGTAATAAAGGGATTGGCGGGGCAATTATAAAAGAGTTGGTCAATTATCTTAAAGAGAATAAATTATCGTGGATAGGTTTGGTAGGTGAACCGGGAACGCAGTCTTTTTACGAGAGGCTTGGTTTCAAAGTAATGAAAAACTACATACCCATGCTGTTAAAATAATAAAAATTAAGGATTGTTCTATAATGGAAATTGACTTGGAAAAATTTAAAGAAATAGACATTAACGATATACCTTTTATACGGGAGTTTACATACCGAAATAACTGCATGAGAAGTGCCTTCAGTCCGGTTAATTTATTGATTTGGGGTACGCAGTTCAACGCTGAATTTGCCTTCATGGCCAACACTTTGATTATTTATAACAAGGCTTGGAATTGTATTTTACTGCCTCAAGCTAGTAAGCTGTCACCCAAAACTGTTAAAGCGATTTCTGACAGGTTCTACGATGCAGGAAAGTGTGGTAGAATATCATTCTTAGACAAGGCATATATCGAAAAACACGAGGAAGAATTGCAGGACTATGAAGTCTTCATTGATCGTGATAATGCCGATTATATTTACTTTTCCGACCGCTTGGCTACTTTAAAAGGCAAGAAACTACAGAAAAAAAAGAATCAGGTATCTCAGTTTGTCAGAGCTAATCCCGATTATCGAGTATTGGATGTTAAGTCTGAAGATGCGAACGAGTGTTTTGATTTGTCTGAGAAATGGATTACAGATCATCACCGGAAACATCCGGGGTATAATTATGAAAAGAATGCGCTTTATAAGGCGTTCAGTTTTTACGATGAGCTGCAATTAAAAGGTAAAAAAATCATTGTTGCCGGACAGATGGTAGCTTTTTCACTCTACTCGGTGCTTAATCCGGACACTATCATAGTTCATTTCGAGAAATTTGCCCGTGACTTTAAAGGGTCGGCCCAGATGATCAACAAAGAAGTAGCTAAAAAAGCCTGTTCAAGGTACCAATATATAAATAGAGAAGAGGATATGGGGATTGAACAACTTAGAAAAGCAAAAAAGTCTTACCAGCCACTTGCCATCCTCGAAAGTTATATCATTGAAAAGAAAGGAGCTTCAAGCTCAAAAAAATAGGAGATGAAATGTATAAAATAAAGGTGACGACAAACTTTTCAGCAGCACACAGCTTATCAGGCTATAAAGGTGACTGCTGTAATCTGCATGGTCATAATTGGAAAGTAATGGTGACAATCAATTGTGAGAAACAGGACTCCATAGGAATGGCAATTGACTTTCGTAAAGCCAAACAGCTATTGAATTCTGTGATCGCAGAGTTCGACCATACATATCTTAATGACTTGCCATGTTTCTCAGATACTAATCCAACTTCAGAGGAATTAGCAAGGTGTATTTACCTAAAGCTTAAAGATCAATTTGCCGCAATTAATGGCCGTCTTATCGAGACCGAGGTTTGGGAGTCAGACAACTCATCGGTTGTATATTACGAGTCATGATATCAATTGTCGAATCAAAATTCATAAAAAGTGCCGTCAAACCGGTCGATTATCATCCAACGCCATATATCGAGATAGCAGTTGTCGGCAAGTCTAATGTTGGAAAGTCTTCTTTGATCAATGTTTTGCTTAATCGTAAAAGTTTAGCCAAGGTCAGTTCAACTCCCGGAAAGACCAGACTGATAAACTTCTTCGAGGTCAGGATTAAAATGATTGGCGAAGATACGGAAACCGGGCCGGCGGAAGGCTTTTTTTCTTTGGCTGATCTTCCCGGTTATGGTTTTGCCAAGGTCAGTAGCAATGAACGCGAAAAATGGCGCCGCATGGTTAGCGACTATTTTCGGGAGAGGGTACCCTTGAGAGCAGTCTTGGTGCTGGTTGATATCCGACATAAAGCCGATCCCAAAGATATTGCCATGTTCAATATGTTGGAGCAGCATGAAAAGCCTTATTTGGTCGTCGCAACCAAGTCCGATAAAATACCAAAGAACAAAATAAAACCTACTATAACTTCATTAGCTCGTGATTTTACAGTTGACAACAGTAATATCATACCATTTTCTTCCCTAAAGAAAAAAGGTTTGCCGGAGTTGCTGTCTGTAATAGAGCAGATAGTTCTGGGGCAAGTAGCTACAGGAGATACCGAAACAACCTGAACTTTCATCTTTAGTTAGTAAAGTTCGAACCGGTCGTTACTTGGAACGTGATCGGTTTTAGATTAACAACCAAAATTATCACAGAAGCCGACTGAAGGAGGATTTAATGAGTTTTTGGACTAAGCATCAAGTCGATGATGGGAAATGTTATGTCTCCCGCATTGGCTCTTTAACACTGTGGTTTTTGAAGAAAGACAATGAACTGTTAATTGCGGAACAGCAATTGCCTAAAGAGAATGAGGGGAACTTTGAACAGATCCTGGAGACACCCCATGAGGCTGAATTACCTGAAAATGTTGCCTGGAAAAGATGGATAGTAAATCAAGCTGATAAAAGCGTCGGTTTAGTACCGGTTATGCCTACTCGACCTATAGTAGTGCGACCGGAGGCTCCCGTTCAGGTCTTGCCGGGCAACAAGACCTGTTTTTTTGTGTCAATTCCGGTTTCGGTCAGGATTACTTCAAGTAATGATGATATACTTACTGAGGTGCCTATTCGTATACTATCCAATATTTGGTTCGGAGATCCCATGTCGGGCGAACTTTGCTTTTCGGTAAAATCGGGAGCTGTCACAAGTATTGAACAGAAGAAAGAGAAAGTATATACTGCTACTTGTCCAATTTGTATCGAGAATCAGTCCTCATCATTATTCAATTTTAACAGGTTTGCAGTTCATACTGAGTATTTTTCGGTTTATTTAGGTCAGAAACACTTATGGACTAATCAAATTGATGTAGTTATTGAAGGTGGTGGTCAGAAAAGCAGTATAAACATTCCTGAAACCCCTCCTCAAATTGAAGAGATCACTAAACAACTGTCCCCGGGCAGAGAAAAGTTCTCTAAGAAGTTCTATAAAAAAATGTTCTCAGATTTTTCTTTTCTAAAAGGTTAGGAGGTTTAGATGTTAGAATCTTTATTAGAATCAGTCAGAACATGGCTTACACCCGAACGAATTGTGTTTGTAATAAGGATCGCAGTTATTATTTTAATCGGATTTCCGTTTATTCGTATCCTATCGAATATGTTAGGGCGGGCAGCTAAGAAAAAATATACACAACAGACTGAGATGATAGTCAGGAAATCGGTATTTTACATCGGTTTGGGTGTCATCATTGTTACTTTGTTAAATGAGGCCGGGTTTCAGCTTTCAGCCATATTAGGGGCTTTAGGTATATTTGGTATAGCCATCGGTTTTGCTGCACAGACGAGCGTATCGAACATCATAAGCGGGATATTTCTAATATCGGAAAGACCTTTTGAGATCGGAGATGTAATCCAAGTCGGCGGCACTGTCGGTATCGTGCTGTCCGTTGATTTGCTGTCGGTCAAGATCAGGACTTTTGATAATCGGTTTATCCGCATCCCCAATGAATTGATCATTAAAACTGAAACTACAAATATAACCCGTTTCCCCATCAGAAGGATGGACTTAGAGGTCGGTGTTGCCTACAAGGAAGATCTTAAAACAGTAATCAAAGTACTAAAAGAACTGGCGGCCAATAATCCCTATTGCCTCGAAGAACCGGAACCGGTTGTGTATCTCAATGATTTCGGTGATTCCGCTTTGCTCATACAATACAGACTATGGTTTGAAAAAAGTGATGTGATAAACTTGAAAAGAACGATTATGGAAGATATAAAAGAACGGTTTGATAAGGAAGATATTGAGATACCATTCCCACATATCAGCGTCTATACCGGTGAAGCTACTAATCCTTTCCCTGTTAAGACGGAGGAAAAACAATGAGATCGATCATATTTCTCATGTTTTTTCTTATACCGCTAACCCTTAACGCCGAAAACGACAGCTGGAATGTTTCGACCGATATTACTTTCTCACTGAGCCAGAACGTATACAGCGACAATTGGCAAGGAGAAGAGACAGGAAATATCAACTGGGTCATCAAATCGCATACCAGAGCTGATAAAACACTTAGCGAACTGTTAACCAACCGCAACAATCTCAGAATGTCGTTCGGCCAAACTCATCAGCAAAGAACAACTGATGACGGAAAAATATGGGGGAAACCTTATAAGTCGACCGACAGGATTGATTTTGACAGTATCCTTTTAGCAACGTTTAATCAATATGTCGATCCATTTGTCAGCTTCAGATGGGAAAGTCAATTCCTTTATTATAAAGAGGATGATAATGATACTTATGTAATCAATCCGATGAGATTCACTGAATCTGTAGGCCTAGCCAAAGATATTATTGATATTGATGATCACCGGCTCACATCAAGGATCGGTGCGGCTTTCCGGCAAAAATATAACCGAGCTTCAGAAGAAGATAATCTATTAGTCGATGGTGGTATCGAATTTATTACCGATTACCACAAACGCTTCATTCAAAGAGGAATAAATTTCGATAGTAAACTAATCCTTTATCAAGCGTTGTACTATTCTGAAGAAGAGGACGATCTAAAAGATGATTGGAAAGCTTTGGACGTTAATTGGGAAAACTCAATAACTACCAGACTGTTCTCCATAATCAACATGGTCTTTAACTTTGACCTGATTTACGACAAACAAGAACACGCTAAAGGACAGTTCAAACAGCACTTAGGAATTGGTATCTCTTGGCAGATGTGATGACATCAGGTTCCTTTACTTAAGCTAAACAACCGTAATCCCGGAAAGTTTTACTGCTGAAGTAATTAGCCAACACAACTCTCTTATCAGTAGTATAGCATTCTTTTGAGTAGTAGTCGGCTTTAGCCGACTACTACTCTCACCAATGATAAAACTTTGCTGTCCTTTGACTTTTTTGTTATATGGATTCAGGTTTGATGAGGGTTTTTCCTGATCAAAGTGACTTATATTTAAGATAGTTTAATTTATGCCTAATCGGTTTCTGCAGCTAATTATGTGCGAATATTTTGGAATCAATAGCGTTCAGACTCTTTGCAGATTACCATCATCCAGGTCTATGGCAATAATTTCGACGTTTCCTTCCTCCAAGAGTTGTCTTGAAAGTTTATCGGGGTAACCGTCCAGCACATAGACAGTTTTAATCTCGGCATTGATAATCATTTTAGCACATATACTGCAGGGATGGTTAGTACAGTATAGCTCCGACTCCCTGGTCGAAACTCCATTAATAGCTGCCTGGATGATGGCATTCTGTTCGGCATGTACACCTCTGCATAGTTCATGTTTTTCACCTGATGGGATGTTTTCTTTTTGTCTGAGGCATCCCAAATGTTCGCAATGAGCGCTGTGTTTAGGAGCTCCGTTATATCCGGTAGCTATGATCTGATTATCATGAACTAATACTGCTCCAACCTTTCTTCTTAGGCAGGTTGATCTTTTGGAAACTAATTTAGCCATATCCATAAAATATTTTTGCCATGTAGGTCTTCCTTCCATATCTGATCTCCTATTTGTGGTTTTACCGAGTTTTATTGGTCTTATTTTAAATTCAATATGCGGATGATCTCTTTGCTGTCAACGGCTTGAGCATAATGATTAACATTCCAACCGTTGTTATCTTCTAAGGTTACATCGGCTCCTGCCTCAAGCAGCATCTGAGTCATCCTGATATTGCCTAATGTTACTGCTCTCATAAGCGGTGTTTCTTGGAATCGGGCACCTTTTATATCAAGATCGGCTTCATGTTTGATAAATGTCTTTAATATCTCGTTATTGCCGAACTCAACAGTCCAGAAAATCGCAGGATAACTATGACGGACATCAGTCACATCAAGATTAGCTCCGTTTTCAGCTAATAGAGCGACCAGACGGCTATTATTGTTCATTATTGCCTTTATAAGTGGATATTCACCTCTTGATGTTTTCAGGTTAGGATCGGCACCATGTTGCAACAACAGGTGAGCTAAGTCATAGTTGTCATTTTCTACTGCGGAAAGTAGTGGTGTCCAGCGGTAACGGTCACGCAGATTGACTTGAGCCCCATTATCAAGTAAAATACTGCTTACTTCAACCCTGTCGAATAGCGAAGCATACCTCAAAGCTGCGAGACCATCTTCATCACGCAAATGAATGTCAGCTCCAGACCTAATTAGCAGCCTCACAGTATCTGTGTGGCCGTTTCTGGCAGCTAACATTAATGCCGAGAAGGAGTCATAATTTATATGATTGATATTCATTTCTAATTCGATAAACAATCTTACACAATTGTTATAGCCATTCGCAGCCGCTCTAACTAAATCATCACTGTTAATCAGTGCTTTTAACATATGTTTCATTCTCAGGGTTGCAGCAAATGCTGTCTCATCGCTTAATGTCCGGTTCAGACGGTGAAAGTCTTTATTCCTGATAATCTGTATAGTTTCTTCCATATTAAAGCCCATTCCTTTTGCATTAGTCATAAGCAGAGAGATGATTAATGTCAATAGTATATATCTCATTTTGCAACTCCGTTTAATATGTTTAAAAGGTCTCCCACAGATTTCTCAGATTCTGCAGATTAGGTTCAGATAGGGACAGGCGCGGTGTCCTGTCCGTACAGAGCATTTTAATCATTCCCTTGGGTGTCATCGTATTCGTTCTTGGTTCTTTGTTCTTGGTTCTTCATTTTTCATTCTCGAAGTCATAGACGTTTAATATGTTTGAAATCGTTCTTTGTAACAATCTCATCTAGTGTTCATAGCATCTCCCAGTGAAATAAAAAAACGACTTCACAGGTTAAAAAGGCCTGAACACTGCTATTCAATCATTCCCTTGGGTGTCATAGCCATAATCGTTACTATCTCCTTTTATAGACGATAAATTCGTATCTGAAAGAGTGTTGTGACTGATTATTTCCCGGCCGGCGGGAAACAATCTTCCAATCATCAAAGTCAATCTCCGGGAAATAAGTATCACCGCTGAAATCCCGATATATACGGGTTAGATAGATAGTGTCGGTATAGGGTAGGAAACCGTGAAACAGAGAAGAACCGCCGATATTGAATACTCTCTTTCCCTGCCAGCTGTCTTTATTGTCGGCAATTAGCCGGGATAACTCTTCGGCTGAAGAGACGTTGTAGGCTTGTTTGAACCTTTGCCGGTTAGAGAACACGATATTTATCCTGTCAGGAAGAGGCCTGCCGATTGATTCATAGGTTTTTCTGCCTATCAAAACGATGTTGTCGACAGTTAAGCTTTTAAAATAGCCGAGGTCTTCGGGGATCTTCCAGGGCATCGAGTTCCTAAATCCAATTACTCGGTTGTCAGCCACGGCTGCGATTATGGCCATAGATGGTAATTTCTCTATTTTAGCAGTGGAATCAGTCTTCATCAATAAATCTTGTGACCTCACCATCGGGCATTCTTTTCATCTTACCGCCACTGTTAATATCGATGACAGGCCCTGCTTCGATATATGCTTCATCGGTATAGCCCCTCTGTTCCCAGTAACCTCTTTCATACTTTTCGGTGAAGATAATCTTCACAACGCTTTTAGCTGATTTATAGCCCCACAGATAAGGACAAATGATTCTGACAGGTCCGCCATAATCTTCTTCCAATAGCTCATCGTCAAACTCCCAAGTGAGCAGAGTTTTATCCTTATAGGCTGTTTCAATCGGGATCGAAGTGTCATAAACCATCCCTACCGACCAAAAACGAACATATTTTGCTTCAGGCTTAACCTTAACATGTTTTGCAATGTCGGAGATTTTTACACCGCCCCAGTTACCGCCGACAGAGAAGCGGGTGACACTTGTCAGTCTTGCATTAGCAACCGTTTTCGGCATTTTCATCAAGTCTTGCCAGAGCAGGGTGATAGGTTTTTCACATAGACCTTCAACCTCGACTTTCCAGTTTTCTCTATCTAATTTTCCGGGATGTCCTTCTGCCCAGAATACAGGTGTTCTCATCTTTTTAAGTTTGCTCATCTTTTTGCTCCTGATGCATAAAGTTTACTTATTTTCGTGTTTTTCGCTTGTAATGTCAACTTTTATTTCCGAGAATTCTTCGCTTAACTGCTTACTCAAGCGCTAATTTGGCTGCCGTCCTTACCAAAAATGATTCATCATTCATCATTTTCGATAGCAGTTCTTTGCTGCGTTCGTTATCTATAGCTTTTAAACTACGTGCTGTATGGAACCTGATCCTCTCATTAGGAGAATCGATAAATTGTTTCAATACTTCGGCAGTTTCTTCTGTTTTGAAAGCCGAAAGTGCCAGAATTGTTGTGGGAACATATTTTCTCTGCTCTAAATAGTCAACTAAGTAATAGAATAGATCATCTTCTCCCAGTCTAGCAGCGAAGCTGATGGAGTTTTTTACCACTAATGAATCGCTATGATTCAATCCTTTTTCCAGGTATTCGGCAAAGTAATCGGATTCATCGGCAAAAGCTAAAATCGCTCGATGTTCCAGGCCGCTTTGAGAGTCGAGTTTATTTTCATAAATATATTTTGCTGCTTGTTCATCAAATTCGACGATCCTTTCTCTCGCTTTAGCTACTCTTTCGATACTGCTGCCGACCTGCCATTCCGATGCAATACGGAACAGGTCAGCTACTACTGTCATGGTATCAATTTCTGCTAACTGGTTTTCGAGGTCGGGGTAAATCTCTTCCTCCGGTTCATCTTCTGAGACGACCATAGTAGTATCCAGCCCGATTCCATACGTACCTCTAATCCAAAAATCATCGTTAGCCTGAAGAGTGTCTGAATAAACATCATCGCCACCGGTATCCAAAAATATGCCGATTCCTCCGCTGTCACGAGCCTTGTTGGCGTAACCATAGTTACTATCACGTACTCTTTCGTAGCGGTCGTTACCCTCGACATCTAAAAATATACCCACCGAATTAGTTAGACCTAAGCCGTTACCGCCGTCAATTGAGTAATGATCATCTCCACTTCTGTCTATCAGAAAACCTACTGCATAATCATGACCCGCACCTTGTCCCGGGCCAAATTTGGAATAATAAGAATTATCACCACCTTCATTAAAAAGAAACCCTCCGGCTAAATGTATACCGCTTCCCTGAGCATATTGAACCGCCCTGAATGTATCGTTGCCTCCGCCATCCAGCAGCATACCTAAGGCATACCAGTATCCTACACCTTGAGCATAGACCGAGCCGGTATAGGTGTCATTGCCGTCACCGTCATAAAGCAGACCTAAGCCGCCGCCCCAGTCGGGACGAACACCGAAACCGAAACCTTGAGCCATTGACCTGTGATCGTCAGGTCTTAGCGGAGCATGATTATACTTACCTCCGGCATAATACATATCGTGACCTTCGTGGTCTATCAGTATCCCCGCTCCTAAGGTACCGCCGAAACCTTGCCCGTAACCTGTACTATTATAGATGTTATTGCCGTTATCGTTGATGATGACGGATAATCCGAATGTCGCCGCTGCTTGTGAATAGCGGCCTGTGTTGTATATATCATTATTGAATTCATCTTCATCGGCACTTTTTTGATGGTATTGAAAACCGGCAAAGGAAGAAAAAGCTAAATCGCCTCCTTCATATATGTCTCTGCCACCTAAACTGGCAGACCATCCTATCCCTCCTAAAACCCGGAAAAGTCCGCCTAAAGACCTGTTTTGCCAGTTGTTATCACCTGCAGCGTCTAAGACAAGATAATAGGGGCTTACGAAATTCGTTTCAAAGCTGCAGTAATAGGTGTTGTTTCCTCCGGGTTCTACCAAAAAGACAATTCGCGGCATACCGGAGCGGTAGCTATTGTCATCGTCCGTTCCAATCACGAATCTTCCCCAGGGGGTTTCTTTTTCTATAGCGGTTTCATTATTGAAATCTATCTCATTTATGTTTTCTTTCAGCACTTCTGCGCCGTTGATGAAGACTTGCCCAGCATTGGTAAACGCCTGCCAGTCGATTTTCTTGATTATATCCCGGTAATCCGACCTTTCATAATCGGCAAAAAGATCTTTATATTCGGAAAGAAACTCGCTTCCTTGTTCATAATCTTCCCAGTCATTACCGTCTGTCCACATCGAGTAGGAGAGGTAGGTCAAAGCCTGCTTATCTTTCAAAGACAAGTCGGACATAGCGTCCATATAGTGGCCGTCGGTTACCGAAAACAGATGTTCGCCGTACCCTGTAAGATCGGATACCCGGTGAACATTCCTGTCAAAATAGGCCTGAAAGTAAGGTTTATCATATTTAGATACTATTCTCGGTTCGGAGATGAACTCTGAAAAGATGAAAGAGACTAAAAAATCATTGAGGGAAGACAAGTCCCGCTTTTTTATCAGACTTTGCAGTTCTTCAGCCAATTTCGGATACAGCAGCGGTTCATTAAGGATATCTACAATACCTTCTACTTTGAAGTCTGTTGAGGGAACCCAATCTTTCTGAAAATTCAATGATCCGATGTCTAAACCGGCCCGATTCAATACATTTTCTATCAATTCATATTCACTGTCTGTCATAACTTGTGGATATATTAAAGCGTTAACCATCAAAAAAAGTGTTATTATCAGAATGTATTTTGCTAAACGTCTCATCTTTTCTCCTTTGTACTATGTGTCACAGAGGTATTTTTGCTGACCATCTAGAAAAGCTAAGGTCTCGACCACATTATGAATAACACTCAGCATGTAAAGAAAAAAGGAGAATTAATAGCTGTTTTCCCTCGATAGTCACTTCATGAAATGCTATTTCTCGGCGAAAAGTGCAGCCAAAAAATTGACTTGATAGCTCGAGTCAGGAGTAGAAATTGGAGTATAACTTGATCCAAAAGGCCTGAAATAAGAGGGCAGAAAAAAAATTTTATTTGACAGTTTTTCCTATTGGAAAGAAGAATTTATACAAAAGGAGACTTTATATGGACGATAACAGCAAGATTTTTAAACAAGTAGATTTCTTCACCTCTATAGATGACGAAGTTCTCAAACAGGTGACCAGCGCATTTAGAGAAGTGACATATTCAAAAGATGAAGTCGTCTTTCAAGAGGACGAAGTAGGGGATAGTTTCTATATTGTCAAAAGTGGTAAAATTGCTCTAAATAAGAAGCTTAAGGTTGATGAGAGTATAACCGGCGAGCTGAGTTTTTTTATGCCTTTTGATTATTTTGGCGAGTTGGCCTTGATAGATGATGAGCCGAGATCAGGAACAGCCATTGCCGCAAAACAAACAACGCTTTTGAAGGTTAATAAGCAAGACTTTTTAAATATCTGTAGTAGGCATCCTGAGGTAATGCTTAGTATCGTTAAAACAATGTCCAAGAGAATCAGAGCAACTAATGACAAATACATGAATATGTGGGATGAATTACTAAAAAAGAATAAACTTACAGCTGTAGGCACAGCAGCCAGCAAAATTGTTCATGACATCAGGAATCCTATAACAGTCATAATACTAACAGCTCAGCTGATGGGGAGTGTTTATGAGGGAAGCGATGAGTTTGCCGAGAAGATTGTTATGCAAGCCAACCGGATTAATGATATGGTCAAAGAGATTCTCGAATTTGCCTCTGGGCAGACAGTTAGTCTGAACATTGAAGAGGTTAATCTCGATAACTATTTTATTTTTATGGTTGAAGAGTTTCAGCCACTTTGCGAGACAAGAAATGCAAGTTTGGAAATAGAGAACGAGGTGGCCGAAAGAGTTAATTTTGACCAAGATAAAATCACGAGACTGCTCTATAACCTAATAAGAAATTCTGTTGATGCCTTCGGAGATAACCCCGGGGTAATTCAGATACATTCACAACTTAAAGACAACAATCTCCATTTGCAAATTAAAGACGACGGGCCTGGTATACCGAAAGAAATACTCACAGATGTATTTGAGCCTTTTATAACAGTTAACAAGAAAGAGGGTACCGGATTAGGCTTAGCTATCTGTAAGAAAATAGTTACTGATCATGGTGGTGAGATTAAGGTTGCAAACTTGCCCGAAAAAGGTGCTTGTTTTGATATCTATTTACCTTTAAGGGCTGATGCATAGTTCTTTGATGAAATCAAGCTATATTAAGATATATTTATGGATGTTCCATCTTACCATAACGAAGGGGAGGTATGTATGAAAAAAAACGGGTGGTTTATCCTGTTTTTGTTTATCGTGATGTTAGCTTCTTCACTAAGTGGAGAAACAGTTCTGACTGATCTATATTATCGTGACTATGGCTATGTGACGCGGGCTGTTGTTGTAGCGTCTGAAAAGCCTCAATATAGTGTTGAGCAGAGAAATGACAGATTTATTGTTACCGTAAAAAAAGCTGCTATCGGTCCATCATTACCTGAGACCCGATCTTTCGACAGTTCGATTGTATCTTTTGTTAGATCTAGCGATGCCGAGCAAGCGATTAGCATTGAGTTTGTACTAACCGGTAGTTTCAGATTAGAACACTTTTACCTCGATAGTGAACGGCACCGCATGGTGTTCGATATTTATGCAGTAGGCATTCCGGAAACTTTAGAACAAAAGGATTCTTTTGTCTCATTTTATACTGCTGTGAGATACTTTGACCGAGCTATTGAGCTGATCAAAGAGGTTCTACGTACTAATCCGGAAAGGACCGGAATGAATTACTACTGGGGGATAATAAACAATAGACGAGGCTTGGAAGCGTCAGCAATAGAAAAACTAACCCAAGTTAAAGAGGGCCAGAGAGAGTATTATGATGCTCAAATAGAATTGCTGAAAATGGGTGTATTGAATTTTGAAGTTCCTGAAGACTCCGAACATCTACTTTATGAACACCTCCAATATTTCATCAAGGCCGGTACAGACGAAGGACGGAAGCTAATGTCGGCATTTTTGAGCGGTTTTTTTGCCGAAGAACAAACAGCTAAACAGCATATTATGAGTATCTCCCAGATTGATCAATGGGAAAGAATAATGCTTAGAAACTATAATAATACAATGCACTGGCTAGCCAATGATAGCGAAATAGAAAGTCACTTCCCGGAAGTGAGCAATTCTTTTTCCAGAACGAGAAGAGGAGTACCAATTGTTTTCTTCATCTTGTTTGCTGCAATAATGTTAGTCATATCAATAATCGCTATTTCATCCATGAAAAAGAAATTGATGGATTTCAAGCGAGTCTATGTAGACTTCCAAGCAGAAATGGTAGCCAAGAATCAAAAAGATAATAATTCGAATAACGAGCAGACTGACGAACCGGTGCAGGATGATGAAAGTGCGCCGGAGGACAAATCTGAAAAAGATGCTGAAGAAAAGCATGTGCCTAACGATTCCCCTACTATGCTTACTGAGGGCGAAGAATCAACAGCAGCTATGGAGCCAACTCAGAAAGATGGATTGTCAAATATTTCCAACCCTATTTTGGCTAAAGAGATTGCTATGAAGCTATTTGAAAAAGGTTGGAGTGTGGAATCTATAGCCGTGGAACTACAGATCAGTGATCAAGAGGTAGAAAAATTATTAACATAGATATGAATAGGGGTCAATCTGGTTTAGTCACTAGGATTATTCAAAGGCTGGATCCATATTTATTAACAACTCTTTGTATATGTCTGTTTTTGGTGCCGATAAGCAATTATGCTGAAGACAGACTGACGATTGAGTACTCTAACGGGCAAGGTAATGAGTATATAAATCTTAGAGATATCGACGGTATATCATTTTTTAGTATTAACGAATTAAATAAGGCTTTCAATGCATTTATAAGCACCGACATAATTGATGGAAGAGTCTTTATAGATATATATGATCAGCGTCTGGTGTTCTTGATTGAGACATCATATATGGTATATCAGTCAGATATATATAGCTTTATCCACAGCATGAGAAATATAGATGGAAATTACTACTTGCCTGCTGTTTTCTTGAAACGATTAATGCCAAAAATCATGCCTGACAAAATAAGTTATGTTCCGCAGAGATCAGTAATTAGAGCACAACCGGCAGTCGATACTTCTTTTCGTACGATAGTTATTGATCCCGGTCACGGCGGTAGAGATCCCGGAGCTTTGAGTGCATCGGGACAAGTAACAGAAAAAGAGATAGTGTTAGCGGTATCGAAAATAGCTAAAGAGATCATCGAAAAGAATCTCGACATCGAAGTGTTATTGACGCGTGAGGACGATCGCTTTATGCCTCTTCAAGAAAGGACTGCCTTCGCTAATGATAACGATGCCAACATCTTTGTTTCAATTCACGCTAATGCTGCACCTCGCAGTTCTGCACATGGAGTAGAAGTCTATTTTTTGTCTGCAGCCAGAACCGATGAAGCCAGAGCGGTAGAGATCATAGAGAACTCAGTTGTGGCTAAATATGAAGGTGAGGAAGCTGTAAAACAATATGATGATCTGACATTTATTCTGATGGACATGGCTCAAGCGGAGCAGTTGAAAGAAAGCAGTTATCTAGCTATTAAATTGCAAGCAAACTTGGTTGAAAAAACAGGTGGAGCAGACCGGGGTGTTCGACAGGCAGGCTTTTATGTTTTACGCGGTGCTTATATGCCTTCTGTTCTTGTAGAGCTGGGATTCTTAAGTAATCCTACGGAAGAGAGAAAGCTCAGAGACACATCTTACCAAAGGAAGCTAGCAGAAGCGATATATGAAGGGGTTAAGAGTTACATGTACAACTACGAAATGTTCCGATAAATTGGAGCGGGCAACGGGGCTCGAACCCGCGACATCCAGCTTGGGAAGCTGACGCTCTACCAACTGAGCTATGCCCGCTTAGGGTTTAGCAGAAAATACTATTTAAAAATGTCAAACTTTAATTTATAAACGAACGACTTGGTCACTTAAAAACAGTAGGAGAAACTATGAGATTAATTGTCGTGCTTTTTATGGGATTATTCATCAGCTTTCTAACAGCCGCTTCAATTGAAGAAGGTAGTTATGAATATTATTTAGAATCGCTTATCCAAGAGGCCGTTGAGAACATTAATGCATTGCCTCAGCCAACTAAGGATGTTTATACGGAGTATTTAGAAAAGTATAATGATATCATAATGGCTTTTATATTAGCTAAAGAGGAGAGTTCCAAACTTTTGCTCGCTGATCCGCCAATTGTATTAGACCATTATTATGCAGTTACCGAGCTATATGAGAGGGAAAAAGATCGGTATTCTATTCCTTTTTTTCTTTCATATATAGCGAAAATAACTGTTACAGAAGAGAGGATAACTCCCTACCGAGAACTGTTTGCCAAGCACGGTCTATACAATTTGCCGGATCAATATCCCAAGCTTTATGACCTAGTGAGAGAAGTAAACCTCTGGACTCGCCGCTTCATGACATTTCAGCCGACCTCAGGCAGAGATATGGCACCTGTAGATATCATGGAAAGGACTAACATCGGCAGGTGTGAAGAGATGATGATCTATTTTATTTCAGCCGCTCGTGCTTTAGGAATTCCGGCTAGACCGGCATCTACACCCTACTGGGGGCACACGGATAACAATCATGCTTGGGTTGAAGTCTATGTAGATGGTAGATGGTGGCATTTAGGAGCGGTAGAACCGGCCTATCACCTTGATGATGCCTGGTTTTCAGCTAATGCTGCTAAAGCTATTATCATCACTGCCACAGCTGCTTTCCCTGATTCTAACGATATAGTTGTGGGCCAAAGAGGCTATGTGTCGGTAATAAATTCTACACCCTATTACGACACGGAAGAAACAAAAGCAAGAAATGTAAAAGTTACCGTGAAAAACGAAAATAATGAAGTAGTTCCCGATTCTCGGATAGCCTTACAGGTCTTTAACTGGGGTAGCCTGAGACCAATTCTCCATATTGCCGCCGATGATCAGGGTGAAGCCGAACTAGTCACGGGTAATGGAGCTTTTTTTATTTCCGCTTATGATGACTCATTATCCTTATATGATATACATAAAGTCCCTGCTGATAAAGATAACTATCATGCTTACTTGACGTTAAGAGAACCGGCAGAGTTAGACTCTTTTTCTGCTAAACTAACCTATCGGGATAGAAAGACCGAAAAATTGCCTCCTTCGGATGACTGGGAGGATAGAAGAAAAGCTGTAAGAGAAGAATATAATAGATTAGTCGAGTCTTATCAAAAAAAAGAAATACCTTTGGAACAACCTGACTCACTGTTCTTAGAAGTGTGGGAAGCGACGCGTAATAACAAGGATAACTTGCTTGAATTCTATTTGGAAAATGAACCGGAAGAGACATTTATTTATCTTCTGACCAAAGTTGATCCCAAGTTTCTCTGGCAGGCTAGTGTGGAGCAGTTCGAGCTGGTTTACGAAAACTATGGTAACTTAATGAGAGATGATTTGCCTGATGAAGCAGTGGTAGCTATTATTTCAGCGACCGTTTTCTTTGAAGAAATAGCTACAGGAAAACTTGATGATAATCTTCTCCGGTGGAGGGGAGATGAAGATGCTATAAGCGAGATAATAGCATATCTCAATGACAAATATGAGGTTGATAACGAAAAAGCTGTCCAGACCTTCCAGATGCCTGCTAATGTACTAATGAGGCTACCCTACTTAACCCATTATCAGCTAAAAATATTGGCTTGTGCAGTGCTTAATGGGAATCATATACCGGCTAGATACACACGAATGGCCGATGTAATAACTGTTTATCATAATGGCTCTTGGAAGTATTATGATATCTCAGAGAATAGTTTCCTGTCGGATGAAGAAAGTGAAAAACAGACATACAACGTAGAGTTTAGAACAGTCGATGAACATGGATATCCTGTTGATCTAAGTGCTCACCAAACAACACTTACTTTTCTTAGAAACGGACTGTTTCTCAGGAATGAAACCCCTATAAGTGTAAAGGATGACGGTATGCTGACTGCCGCATTAGAGGATGGCAATTATCAGCTACATATTGGATACAGACCATCATCAAGTCTGACTTATTTTACCTTGAAAAACATCAATATCGATGGGCAGGTAGTAGAGGAAACAATTGTTCTGGAGGCATATCCCAGAGAGTGGATGGATGTAACCGATGAAATTGGTGAGATCGCAGAAATAATCGATGAAGAATTAGATAGTTCAGGTGAAGTAGCCTATTTTTTATTAGGTGTACCGGACTCTGAAATGACTCGTAGATTAGCATTAAGACTGGCAGAACAAGCAGAAGAAGACAAATATTTATGGGTTGGTAGCAACTACTCACCCGATACACCAGATTTTTATAGAGTGCTGGAATCACTTAAAGATACAGCGTTTTATTCTCAGGAACGACAAAGAATCATTACTCTGAAGAGAGATAAGGATTCCACTTTTACATATTATGAAGGGATATGGGACAGATTACCATAACCTGTCAAATGACGGAATTATACCTTGTTTTCAAAGCGGAGCGGGGTTAACCTACTCCGCTTATAGTTATATCTTTTTATTCGCAGGTTTTACTTAATGAGAATAGAGTGTTAATTAAATTTACAGGTCTTCTTTTTATGTATGGGTATTTTTTTAGATTTTCTTTGATGTGCAGCTCTACAAGCAATTGGACTATATCTCGGTTGAGAGATTTTCCTTCCGGGCAGCAATCCTGAAATTCAGAGTAGAAATGTTTATATATTTCCCTGTAAGGTACTTGTTGCCTGTCTTTCATTATTTCGGGCAACAGCTCTTTAAGTTTATGACATTCAAAGCATTTTGACCCCCTAAGTCCTACTATGCCGTTAAATGTGGCTACATATTTTTCAGGTTTAAACTTTAGGATTGCTTCAACGGCATGTGTCTCCGGTTTGAATCTCCATGCAAGCCTACTTTTTAACCTGCGGCAAAAGTCTTCAGACATCATGATACTTTTCTTTTTGAATAGTTTATCTACTGTTAACCAGAATGGACGTAATTTAAACTCGGTTTCAGGATGAACTAGTATATCAACTGTTTGGTTGACTATTTGTCGGGCAGCTTCTCTTGTGATGCCAAACTTGTCGCCACATTCTTGTAGGGTCATTGATTTTTGTTGGCCGATACCGAGACGGTATAGGATCATTAGGATGTTTCTTTCTTTAGTTTTTAATACATTTCTGAACATTGACTCGAGCCCTTCCCAGTAAGGGCTATAGTCAAATTCCTTATCTAAGATATAACCGCGTAGTTCATCTTGAATTGCTTCAATGGTATGTAAGCCACAATTACGGTGGATAAGAAGGTCTGTGTATGAAGTTAACAGCAACTCACCGATTGTTTTTATGTTTGCAGATTTGAGTATTCCATTAGCTCTGCTGTTGAACATGATGCTCGATAATGAAACATCGGGATGATATGATTTATGGAGCATTTTCGTGTCGAGTTGCCTGTCGGTCATACCGGTAAATATCGGTAGCCTATTTAAATTCTCTTCTGTGGGTGGTTGCCTTAAGATTCTTGCTACTTCGTTATTATTCATAGCCCCCTCAGTCGTTGGATGATTTATTTAGAGGTTTCCAGATAGTCATAGACCGCAACCTTGATCGACACATCCCGATTAAGAACCTTGCTCATTGATATCTTGTGTTCGAGAATGGCAGTCCAAACTTCATAAATGTTCTTTTCCACTTCAAACTTTGGAAAATAACTTTTTAACATATCCCGATAAAAGTCGTCTCTGTCGGTAGTTACTCGAGTTATTACGAGTTTATAAGGCTCGTTTGTAATGTCATAGTCAAAATACCTTGCATCTATGACAGCGAATCCAAGTTTTAATAAACTTTCAAAGTTAATGGCTGATTCAATTCCTTTATTTTCCAAAACTGCTACCTCCATATCTGTAATCTGATGTTGCTTATTTTTTGATTAAGTCTGGTTAACCAATTGTTTAACCCTGTCTTTATGTCAAGTAAAAATTTCTAAAAACCGCTAAAAGATAATACACTTGGTCTTGGGGACTACTATGTCGCAGGTTACCTAAGCGATCCATAAATAGTTCCCAACCTGTTCTAAAGTATAACAAATCTATTGACAGCTTTAGGATAAATCTTATTCAGTCATTGTCTATTTAGCCCGAAACTTAGAGTTCAATACTTCGTTCAGATCAGCATGGTTTTGCTTTAAGAATGTAGCCACTCATGCGATCGAATAGAGACGGAGTAGTTTTTCTTTCGGAATGTTAGTCATTACTGTGAGGGAGATTAATTTGCCTGTGGTTACAGGCTTAGGCAAAGATATTAATAAAAACGGAGCGATATCTATAACTATGAGCAGAATCATTACCATTGATAGTATTCAACAAAAAGTTGCTAGTTTGATCACCGATGCCAATATAGAGTTAAACAGCGATGCATTTACCGGGATGAAAAATGCCCTTCGTGTAGAAACGAACTCTAGAGCGATTGATATATTGTCAATACTAATAGAAAATGCCAAAATGGCAGCTGAAAAGAGAAAACCGCTCTGTCAGGATACAGGTATAGGGGTTTTTTTTGTAGAGATCGGCCAGGATGTTAGAATACAGGGCGGTGAACTGCAAGCCTTGCTAAATGGGCAAATGTCCAAAGTGTATCGGGAAAGTCCATTTCGGCTTTCAGTTGTTAGAGATCCTTTATTATTTCGTGAAAACACTAATAATAATTCTCCAGCAGTAATCCATTGGCAAATTGTACCCGGTGACAGGCTCAAAATTACCTTCATGCCCAAAGGCGGAGGAGCTGAGAATATGAGTCGCATAAAGATGTTCAATCCACTAACTCAGGTGGAAGAGGTAAAGGATTTTATTGTCGATACCGTTAAGCTAGCAGGGGGCAGACCCTGCCCACCGGTTATTGTGGGTATTGGAATTGGAGGCACCTTTGACTACGTTGCTTATTTAGCAAAAAGAGCACTGCTTCGGCCGATAAACGAAAAGCATTCGCAAAATGATTATGCTGTAATGGAAGATGATTTGTTTAAGCAGATTAACAGCTTAGATATAGGCCCTATGGGTTTAGGAGGTAAAAGCACTTGTTTAGGTGTCAATATTGAGACCTATCCGTGTCATATAGCTTCGCTACCCGTTGCCGTGAATTTGCAGTGTCATGCCCATCGTTACAAATCTCTAACCATCTGATTTTCTAATTTTAAAGGAGGATAAGCTGATTTCTATAACTTTACCTACACCAAAGAAAAACTTTAGCGAGCTGACAGTAGGCGAGAAGGTGCTTTTGTCGGGAACAATTTATACCGCTCGAGATAAAGCTCATAGGAAACTAACTGACTTTATTACCTCCGGTGAGAAACTTCCTCTAGAGCTTAAAAATTCGGCGATATACTATTGCGGACCGGTTATTGATAAAGAATCCGGACTCTTTTCATCAGCAGGACCAACTACCAGCAGTCGGATGGATGAAATGACAGAACCTTTATTGACTGCGGGAGTGGCAGTATTAATCGGCAAAGGGCCTCGCAGTGAGCATGTAATAGCGAGTATAGCTAAGCATAGGGCTATTTATTTCAGCACTATTGGTGGTGCCGGGGTATACTTAGCCGATCGGATTAAACATGCTCAAGTCATGGCCTTCCCTGAATTATTGTCAGAAGCGATATATGAATTAACTATAGAGGAATTCCCATGCTATGTAGCCGTAGACTCTCACGGCAAGTCTATCTACAGTAGATGATTAACAAAATCTTTGACTTCCAAACCGTATCTTAAAAACATGTTAGTAATAATTTAGACAAGGATAAGACGAATGAACAAAAAAATCGACATAAGCTTAGATAATCTGGAACAGTTTTTCCCATCAGACTTTACTCATGAAGAAAAAGCGATAGCAAAGACAAGACTTTCCAAACTTTTATCCTACGAGATCCACAAGTATTATGGTGGTAAAATTCAGATGCTTCCCAAAGCCGGCATATATGGGTTTAACTGGTACAATTTGTGGTATACTCCCGGTGTATCGTCCGTTTCGACGGCTATTAGAGATAATAACGATCTTTCATTCGAACTTTCTAACCGGGGAAATTTAGTTGCCGTTGTTTCTGATTCGACCAGAGTTTTGGGTGATGGCAATTGTTCACCACCCGGCGGTTTAGGTGTTATGGAGGGTAAGGCTCTATTGATGAAGATGTTAGGTGGAGTTGACGCAGTACCACTTTGTATTGATAGTCGTGACGAAAAAGGTGAACATAAAGCTGAAAAGATTATTGAGTTCGTCAAGATGGTCCAGCCTAGTTTCGGAGCGATTAACTTAGAAGATATTTCTCAACCGAACTGTTATAAGGTTTTAGATCGGCTTAGAGAGACGTGTGATATCCCCGTATGGCATGATGATGCTCAAGGGACTGCGTCAGTTACCCTAGCCGGTCTGATAAATGCTTTGAAACTCACTTCGAGAAAACCTGAAGACCCCCGGATAGTTTATTTGGGTGCCGGAGCATCAAATACCGCTATAGCAAGGATAAACATAGTAGCAGGTATGGATCCTGAAAAGATGGTTATGTTTGATGGTAAGGGCGCTTTACATACAGGAAGGACAGATATTGAAAGTGATCCCGATCTCTACCGTAAGTGGGAAATGTGTCAACTAACTAACCCGCAAAAGATTGATGACATAGAAACCGCCATGACAGGAGCGGATGTTCTCATAGCTTTATCAAGACCGGGACCTCATGTAGTTAAACCTGACTGGATTAGGTCTATGGCCAATAAGCCTATAGTCTTTGTTTGTGCGAATCCCGTGCCGGAGATATATCCCTATGCCGCAAAACAAGCCGGTGCCTATATAGTAGCAACCGGGAGAGGAGATTTTCCCAACCAGATTAATAATTCTTTGGGATTTCCCGGAATATTAAAAGGTGCTATGTTGGTCAGAGCAAAAAGTGTCAGTGATAAAATGGCTATTGCGGCAGCTAGATCTTTGGCAGAATACGCCGAAAAAAGAGGAATTGCACCGGGTAACATAATTCCTAAGATGGATGAAAAAGAGGTGTTCCCCATAGAAGCTGCAGCTGTTGCCATGCAAGCCATTGCTGAAGGTAGCGCTCGTAAGATTATGACCCAACAAGAAGTGATGGACTTAACAGCTCAAGATATTGATAATGCTAACAACGCCTTAAAATCTATGTTGGATACAGGAATCATACCTAAACCTAAGATGGATATGATTAACGATACAATAGAGGATGTAATCAACTGGATCAAGCAGAACAGGAAATAATCTCTTCGCTTATATACTGATACTTTTTCTCCCAAAAGCTTGGTCATAAGCGCTTAATAACCTATACTATAGCTATAGGACTAAATAATTATTAAAAAAGATGAGATTCTCTTGACATAAATATAGAAAGCATATATAGGTCTAGAAAAAGGAGTTATTCATGAAAGCATATAAAAAGATAACGATACTCGCTTTGGGGTTGTTGTTGGTTGGTATTGCTAAATTACCGGCTGAATTATGGGAGAATTTTACCACAGAAAACTCAGAATTACCTTCAAACCAAATAACAGCATTGGCAGTAGATAATAATGGAGAAATTTGGATAGGGTCAGAGTCAGGCCTCAGCCATTATAGAAATGGAAATTGGACATTATATAACACAGCTAATTCCGATCTGCCAAGTGACATAATCCATGACATAGCTATTCACCCTCAAACTAACCATATTTGGGTGGGTACTAATAACGGCCTTGCGAGGTTTACCCGGCAAAGTTGGACGATTTATAACAGAAATAATACTGAGATGACTCATAATGTGGTTCGAGCTGTTGTAATAGATGAATTTAATACCGTTTGGGTTGGGACATTAGTTGGGGGATTAGCTCGTTTTTCAGGAAATAATTGGACCATTTATCGCACCGGAAACTCTGATTTACCGCATAACAATGTCCGAGCGTTAGCGGTTAGTGAAGATAATAAGTTGTGGATTGGAACAGATTCCGGTTTAGCATCACTACACGCAGGACAGTGGCAAGTTTTCACAGTTAACAATTCGGGGTTATGGGATGACTATATAACTTCTCTGGCAACTTATGATAAGGAAAGCCTTGCAGTTGGTACACAGTCAGGAGGTATTGCCATAATCGATGAAAGAGGATGGACGGTTATGACATCCGGAAATACCAATTTGCCAAGCAATAATATAAAATCAGTTGCAGCTAAGGATGGCGGTGTGATTTGGATTGGGACTGCTCATTCAGGGCTAGCAAGACTGAATAGAAACTTAATCACTGTCTATCGCACGGATGATTACGATATCCTTGATGACCAAATCAATGCTGTCACTATTTCACATGAGAGGTTCAAGTGGATTGGAACAGATAGTGGAATATCTGTATTCAAAGTTATTTCGGTGACGAATGTGAAGGTTACTCCCGATACTTTGGTCTTAGAAAAAGGGGATTCTCAGCAGCTTACAGCAGAAATTATCCCCGAAGATGCTACAGATAAAGCTTATACATGGCGCAGTTTTGATCAAGAGATAGCCTCTGTTGACGATAATGGATATGTAACTACCCATAAAACAGGTAATGTCATAATTGCTGCAGCTTCGAGCGATGGAGATAGAATTGGCATGTGCTTTTTGAGTGTGACCGGAATGGTTGATAAACCTACATTTGATCCACCGGGTGGAAACTATGATGAAGTTATCCACGTCACTCTTTCATCGGAAACACCCAATGCAAGTATCTTTTATACTCTTGACGGAAGTGAACCGACCCAAGAAAGTAAGCTTTTCGACCAGCCGATCAGAGTTGACACTACTTTAGTAATAAAAACGAGAGCTTACTTAGAATACTGGACTGACAGTGAAATAGCTTTTGCACACTATAATATCGTAACAGCTGTTGAAGATGATTTGCAAGGAATAGCTCATAGCTTAGATAGTTCGGTTTACCCCAATCCAGTAATATTTAGTTCAGGCAGAGAAGAGTTTAAGATCTCCTTTAATTCTGCTGCCGGTGAAAGGGCAGAGATAAAAGTATTCGATATTCGGGGACGGATAGTCAGAAAAGAGACTATAGGGAATACTTTGGCAGGCGAAAACGTCTTTTCAGTCACAGCCATAGATGATTCCGGAGTTAAAATGTCTCAAGGAATCTATTTCTACTCCATTAAGAGGGGAGAGGTAACGGTTACCGGGAAGTTCTCCGTTATTAGATAACCGGCGATTCGTTGAAGATACTGTTATACCTCCTAGTCAAATAGCTCAATAAAAGATTTGGGATTAGCTCTTATATGATCCGCTCAAGGAAATTCGATAATGAACTCGAAGGTTCTCTTGAGCGTATCGTATATAGTAGTGATGACACCGGGTTTGTTGTCGGCCGCCTAAAAGTTGAAAACGAGCAGGAACTAACCACTATCACAGGTACCTTAGCCGGTGCAAACATCGGTGATTACCTGAAAATCAAAGGTAGGTGGGAGATTCACCCCGAATATGGCCAACAGTTTAAGGTTAGTAGCTATGAAGCGGAACAACCGGCAACCGTAGAAGGAATTGAAAAATATCTCAGTAACAGTTTGATTAAGGGTATAGGCCCCAAAACAGCAAAAAAAATAGTAGCTCAATGGGGAGAGAAAAGCTTAGATATCATAGAAAATCAGCCCGATAGGCTCAAAGAGATCGAAGGGATAGGTAAACATAAACGGGAACTGATAAAAACAGGGTGGAAAGAGCAAAGAGCGGTTAAAAACCTGATGCTTTTCCTCCATAAGCACGGGGTGAATGTCAGGATAGCGCATAAACTCTTTAAAGAATACGGTGATCAGGCTTTTCAGGTTATAAGTTCTAACCCTTACAAGCTGGCAGCGGATATCTATGGTATCGGTTTTAAAACTGCCGACAGCATAGCTTTAAAGTTAGGCTTAGAACCGGTTTCGCCGCAAAGGATTGAAGCTGCCATCATATTTCTTCTTGCTGATGCAGCCGAAGAGGGACACTGTTTTGTGCCGACCACAAAAATTATCATTGACTGCTCAAAACTACTTGAGATTTCTCAGGAAGACTATCCCAGAAACATTGTTCATACCATAGAAAGGCAGATTGACCAGATGGCTGCTCGTGACAAAATCATTATTGTTACAGATGAATCGGCAGCAAAAAACACCCAATATGATCCTGAGGAACTGATATCTGTTAAAGATTTTTATAACTCTATTGTTTATCACCCTTTCTACTATCATGCCGAGAACAGTTCGGCAAAAAAACTTTCTCAGATAGAGAACAGTTCAGCTCAATGCCTCGCTTGCTTTAAACAGGTAGATTGGCAAAAAGCTTTTGATTGGTTAGAGAAAAAAACGGCTAACAATAAAATCCACTATTCGGAAGAACAAAAAAATGCCATCATAAAATGCCTGACTAATAAGGTGACCGTACTGACAGGAGGCCCGGGAACCGGGAAAAGCACAATTACCGAAGGCTTGGTCAAATTAGTCCGAGCTAAACGGAAAAAAGTTCTGCTAGCTGCACCTACCGGTAGGGCAGCAAAAAGATTATCTGAGGTCACCCAAACACCAGCCCAGACGATCCATCGGATGTTAGAGTTCTCTTGGCAGAATGGATTGGAGTTCAGGCGCAGCAGTGAAAATCCCTTAGAAGCTGATATGATCATTATTGATGAGGTATCTATGTTGGATATTTTAATGTTCAATCATCTACTGAAAGCAGTTAGGACTGACTCTCATCTGATTTTGATTGGAGATGTCGATCAGTTGCCAAGTGTTGGCCCGGGCTATGTACTTAAAGATTTGATAATATCCGCTACCATTCCTGTTATCAAGTTGAACAAGATTTTTCGCCAATCACACGACAGTCACATCATCACTAATGCACATAGGATAAAGGCTGGCAGCATGCCCGTTTTCTCACAAGGTAAAGGAGACTTCTTTTTTTTCGGAGCCAACTCACCGGAGAAAAGTGCAGAAATGGTTGTTGAGTTGGTAACCGATAAAATTCCCAACAGGTTCGGCTATTCCACCGATAATGATATTCAAGTGCTTGCTCCGATGCACAAAGGTGTCGTTGGTATAGGTGAACTGAACAGAATGTTGCAGGATGCGCTAAACCCTCCGAAAACTAATGAAGAGCTGACCTTAGCCTCAAAAACTTATCGGACTGGCGATAGAGTGATCCAACTTCGGAACAATTATGAAAAAGAGGTATTTAATGGAGATTTCGGACGGATATCCGAGATTGACAGAGAAAAACAGACAATGATTATTGAGTTTGAAAACAGCAGTATGTCAAAACAATCTCTGCCTGTAGAGTATGATTTTCCCGACTTAGATCAGATAACTCATTCCTATGCCATTAGCATACATAAGTCTCAAGGATCGGAATTCCCGGTAGTTGTCTTGCTACTGAATACCCAACACTTCATTATGTTACAGCGTAATTTGCTATATACTGCTGTTACCAGAGCGAAAAAAATGGTGGTTATCGTAGGTAATAAAAAAGCAGTAGACATCGCTCTAAGAAATGACAAAAGTACTCATAGAAATACCAGATTAGCTTCTGTTATACAAAATATCAGTAAATAACTAATCTGCGGTTAGGCCTTTGTTTTATCTATTAAAAGGAAAAACACTCAGGGCAGGGGAGTCTAAAAATAAGATATATAATTAAGGGCTGAGAGCAGAGAGTTTAGGGCTGAGGGCAGAGAGCAGAGAGTTTATACCGTTTCTATAATAAACAGCACAAAAAATACGCCTATACACGAGTTTAATCAGGGTGGGAATATGACTATTCAATATGAACTTCGTGCCATTGAAAAAAAAATAAAAAATTTTGAAAAAAAGGGCGATTTTGTAACCATAGCCCTTATCCTATTGATAGTCAATGAGTTACACGGTTACATAGTTTGTAACTTTTTGTAACCTTTGTAACCAGGAAAGATTCATGGATAGCCACTGATATATAATGGTTGAGCGTTTAGAGTTTAGCGTTGAGAGAAGGAGAAAGGAAATGAATAATTAAAAGCGAGTTTAGTGTGAGACTATGCACTAACCCTAACCCTACTCTTTACTTCCCGACATAAGGGTTGTATTGCTTTTCATGTCCTATCGTTGAACCATCGCCATGACCGGGTAAAACCTTAGTGTTTTCAGGGAGTAACATTAATCTATCGTTAATTGATTCAATCAGTTGAGTATAGCTGCCGCCGGGGAGATCTGTTCTGCCAATGTCTTCCAAGAAAAGCGTGTCCCCACTAAAAAGAAGATCTTCGACTAACAAAGCAATTCCACCTTTTGTATGCCCGGGTGTGTGTATAACCTTAATCTTCTTCTCACCTAGGGTGATATTATCGCCGTCTTTAAGCAGTTGATTCGGCTCAGGAGATATTGTCTCCTCTTCATAGTATAGGCTGAGGTTTAAGTCGGACTTTTGCAGCATCACCTTGTCATCTTTATGGATGGCTAATTTCGCATCCGGGAATCTTTTTTTAAAAAAGACGTTTCCTCCGATATGGTCACCGTGACCGTGCGTGTTAATAATATACCTCAGGGTTAGGTCGTTATTAGTGATGAAGTCACTAACAGCATCACTTTCGGCAGCAGGATCAATCAGCATAGCTTCTTTACTTTTTTCTTCCCATAACAGATAAGTGTTGGTTTGGAAAGAGGGTAGTAGGATAAAGGCTTTAAATTTCATAAGGTCTCCTTGGTTTCTGTAATGGTTACGGTCAAAACCGTGATAACAGTGTTATTTGTCAAGTGTGACGGTCAATAATATAGACCAGACTGATAAGCTCTTATGGTGTCCAAGCTTATGAGAGAAGGCTGAGATAGAATATTGATAGGCAGATTGACTATCCTGATATACCGATATTAGTTATGTAATCCAATATTCTTTAACCTTTTCCCGCTCCATTTTTTCAACTTGTACTGTTTTGTCGGGCATTGTATCTTCGGCGTAGATAACTCTTACTTGGTCTAGAGAATCGGTTTTGTTGGAGAATGATAACAGAATCGAAGCAGCTGTTTCAATTTCTTCTGTTTTCAGTTCATCATTCAGCGAAGAAAGTACCCCCAAAGGTCCTTGCTTATCTTTTAATTTTAGTGTGGTTTCCTTGTCCGTGAGTTTTTGCAGCATATCATTATCGGCTTTCTTTCTTCCTACGATCAGCTTTAGATCGTCAGATATCCTAAAATGGCGTCCTACATTTAGATATTTGACGCATTGAGTCTTGAGTTGATCATGTTCTATCAAGTCGGTTAATCTGATCGAATACATCTTATCCGTTAGTAGGCATCCGCCACCGGGAGTCGGGTAATACTCAACTCCAAAATCTTCGGCCAATTTCATCTGTCTTTTTCTTGAACGACCTTGTATATCAAGCATTTCATGCTTATCGACCCACCCTTCTGTTATGGGCTGTGTGTTGGGCAGCAATTTTTGCGAAAGGGGACGTATGATGTAATCTTTATAACCGCTGTGTTTTTTTACAGCATTCATAGCGTCAAGTCGTTGGGACATCGGTCTTTGTGAGAGAACCTCTCCCGATATCAAAAAATCGGCGTCCCACTCTTTCATCAGGCTGCCTGCCATTCTAAACATTAAAGAATGGCAGTCAATACAAGGGTTTGTGTGTTTTCCGAACCCGTATTTTGGATTCTTTATCACTTCTAATAACTGACAGCCGATATCTACAACCTTTATCTCGAAACCGGCCGATTTGGCAGTCTTGAGCGCCTTCTCTTCGGTGAAAAAACAGCTTCGGAAAAAGACGGGGATTACATCATAGCCTAATCTCTTCATCCATAATACGGCTAAGACACTGTCTAAGCCGCCGGAAAAAAGGGCAATTGCTTTATATTTTTTCATATCTTCCTTATTTATTGGTTCTTATGATTAAAATAGTTACCAGTGATTCCGGAACGCTGGATTCATCCGGCCGGTACGTCGGCTTTAGCCTTTTAATCATTTTCTTGGCTTACTTCATTTTTCGATTATACATCATACATTGTAAATCATACATTACTCTTCACTCTCATGAGCGTTACTATGATTAAATGTCTCCCGCCCAGTGTAACAAAAAAGGTTACACGGGGGAAACAGGTTACGGAGATTCCACAGGTTCTATCCTATCAAGGCAGAACACCGCATTGTCCGATTGGTTTAAGGGGTTCTGACAGCAATCAAAAGCCCCAAGCGTCATAATCAAACCAAGAACCCTGTTATAGGTTTTTGAGTCAAGCACAGATTACAAGAGCAGGGACCCAGTTAAGTAAAAAAGCACGAATATTGTTGATAATGTATTAAACGTCTATCTCGAATCTGATAAAGCAAGAGAGGTTAGCCGCCGCTAACCTCTCCAGAATATTGATGATCATACAGTTGAGTTGATATTCACCGGTTACAACTGTTCCGAATTCCATTTCACTGCCTATGGACTCATAGTAACCACAGCTTCATTTTCTGTCATTGTTTCAGATTACATTCGAACTTACCTCACGAAACTATCTCTATTTTTCTAGCTTGTCAACCCCTAAACCACCGATTTATTAATGCTACAACAGGCAGGTAGTTGCGAAATAGGTCGGAAGACATATAGAAAAAGGCACGATTGTCAACCGTGCCTTTACTGTTTCTGTTTTTTTACATCTTATCAAAATGATGACGGCGGGTTCTTGAATTCCCAGCGAAGAGTCAGATACCCTAAGTCCATTAGCTCATCAGTATCATAACCTTCGAAGATAACTAAGGGGAAATCCGGCGGCGAACGTCTTTCGAAACGGGTGTCGAAATGGTATCGTTTATTATATCCGGTTGCACCGATAGATGGTGTGGGTGCTCCATATCTGGGCGGTGTGTTTGGCTCAATCTCATTTTCGATATCCCATAGTCCGGTATCAAAATCAGCAGTTCCGCTTCTTCTGACATATCCTCTTCTTCTTTGAGCTATTGAACCGTACAACCAAATATCACCACGCAGCTTGACTATTTCCGGAGCATTATGTGGATTAGGTATCTCAGGAACACCGTAAACAGCGCCGGGTTCAGGCCACAGTGGATTATACCAGGGATAATCTAAGCCCAGCGGCCATGGCTCTTGTAATGATGTCGGGTAATGAAAGCGGTGAAGATCAATATAGACAAATCTTTCGCCGATCCAGTACTGGGGCGGTGTCGACCCTTTAGGGAATTGATACTGAAAGGAGAATATTCCGTCTTCCCATGTTTCAGTGCCTTGTCCGACGGCACAGTATGCCCCATACATATAGATGCTTTGCGTGTTAGGCTTTTTTCTTACTAATTCGTCCGGGCATAAATGACCATATTGTATCCAGATTGATTCTTCAGAAATTAGTCCAAAGTAATCTCTTGTGTTGACTGGCAGTGTTTGTTCGCCGGACTCATCTATTCCGTCGGGCCTCAGCCCCGGTTGAGTGTTTGTATAAGTGATATCATCTTTGATATAGATGTCGTGAGAGCTAGCCCATGTTTGAGGGCCGGTAACTTCTCCGCTGATCCATAGTTCCATAGGTACCCATACCGACTGATTAGCAACTGCTCCGCCTCGAAGTTCGGTCCAGGTAGTATCGGGCATAGGGATTCTATTGACGCCGATCGAATCACAGACTGGGTCGTAAGGAGGATATGTGCTATATATAGTGAACTGATTTACATCTTCTATCCAGTCACTTTCATCCTTAGGTTCTTTGATTTCGATTACTCCCTCAAAAGCTTCAAAAGTTGACCCTTGAATCGTAACAAAAATTATCCGGTCATCATGCTCAGTATTGCCGAAAGGGGTTATTCCATTATTTCTTACTGCTCTTGCATTGGGCTCAAAAAGAATTCGCCGGTAGTTCTCCATCAATCCACCACGAAATATTTGATCTTTGGGGTAGGTAGTTCCACCTCCGGGGTGAACTCGTATTTTGCCGGCTGTACTTACTAATCCGTGAAATGTCGGCCAACTGTTCTGCAGTATCCAGATATCGGTATTGCTATGAACCCTGCCATAAACGATATCACCGGAAAAGAACCTGATATTCCCCGGCACACCATCCCTTTCTTCGTCTGTATCACTGAAATAATGGAAAATTGCCAGAGATTGCAGTGATCGTATTCTATTCTCTGCGTATCTTTGGGCCTGAGACTGCAGTTCCGGAGCCAAGGTATTGTCTCCACCTCTTACTGCCGATAGAAGAGTTCTGATTAAAAAACCCTTTTCTCCCCGGTCATCCAAGATAGAAAGACGGGTTTTTGCCCGGTAAACCGTACGATGGCTGCTAAACTCTACATTTCTTATCCTGATAGGCAGCAAATTATCGGTAGCAGGGTTTTCCATACCTTCTAAATGGCCTGCTGCTAAGCGTCCTCTGCCAACCTCCGAACGAATATAATGGAATTCCTGAATTCCATCCATCTGGTTTCTAAACGCAACGGTATCTCTAAAAGCGACGGCAGCAAGCGAAATGCCGGACATCATAGCTACCAGCACGACTACCAAAGCCATTGAGATATTACCACGGATGTCAATAGTACCATACATAGTATGCACCTCCTATCTTACTCACAACATTGTTGTTTTTATATATAGTAAAGGGTCAATAAGTTGTCAAGCTCTATTTGTTTTTTTATTAGTAAGAGATGGGTGGGTCGTTCAGAAATTAGAAGGTGGGTTTTTGAATATCCAGCTGGTTGTCAGGTAACCCAAGTCCATTAGTTCAGCAAGATCATACTCTTCAAAGGCAGCGGGTGGATAATCGGGCGGTGCATTTCTTTCAAAGCGTCTATCGAAACGGTAACGTTTTCCATATCCCGTTGCGCCAATAGCCGGTGCCGGCGCACCATATCTGGGTGGGTTGATGGGATTTATAGTGTTATCGATATCCCATAATCCGGTATCAAAATCGAGATTACCACTTCTTCTGACGTAGCCGACACGTCTCTGAGCTATAGAACCATAAAGCCAAATGTCACCACGAAGTTTTATTATCATAGGGGCATTGTGAGCATTTGGAGTAAACTGAACATCTGGAAATTCATAAACCTCGCCGGGTTCCGGCCATAAGGGATTATACCAGGGATAGTCTAGCCCCAGAGGCCATGGCCAAGAAGCTGTTGTAGGATAATTAAAACGATGCAAGTCGATGTGTCTGAACCATTCTCCTGTCGAGTATTGAGGTGGTGTAGAGCCTTTTGGGAACTGATATTGATAAGAGAACACTCCATCTTCCCAGTAATTGTCGCTCTCTCCTAAAGCACAGTAAGCTCCATATAAATAAATATCCTCAGTATTAGGACGTTTCCTGACTGAATCCACCGGGCAGAAATGACCATACTGAATCAAGATGGATTCTTCGGAGATAAGTCCAAAATAGTCACTCTGGTTAATTGGCTGCGTCAACTGGCCGGAACTGTCTAATCCATCGGGACTGAGGCCGGGCTTTGTGTGGGAATAAGTTATGTCATCTTTAATATATACATCATGCGAGCTTGCCCAGGTTTGTGAACCGGTGATTTCACCGCTAATCCACAGTTCCATCGGCACCCAGACAGATCTCCCTTTAGCCGAAGAAGAAGGCCCTTCAGACCATACTGTGTCGGGCATAATGATTCGATTCACCCCGACCGAATCACCTACCGGGCCATAAGGAGGATAAGTGTTATAAATTATGAACCGGTTATAACCTTCTACCCATTCATTTTCATCCGGATGCTTAACTTTGCCGATTTTCGATTGGAAAGATGTTCCCTCAATCGTAACGAATGCTATCCTGTAATCGTATTGTTTATCAAAAAAAGGTTGAATACCATTATTTCTGACCTCTTTTGCCTTAGAGTCAAATACTATTCGACCGGAGTTCTCAATCAGACCTCCGAGAAATATCTGATCTTTGGGATAGGTAGTACCGCCATCAGGATAAACTTTTACATCTCCGGCAACTGAGACTAATCCATGAAATGTTGGCCAGCTGTTTTTTCGTATCCATTAATCAGTGTTACTGTGAACTCGGCCATGAATTATATCATCTTGAGAAAATCTGATATTACCTGGAACGTCGTCTATGCCTTTATGCTTGTCGGTAAAAGAATGATAGATGGCCAGAGACGGAAGTAAACGTATCCTGTTTTCGGCAAATCTTTGAACCGTAGAACCTGAACCGGAAACTCGGTCTTTATCTCCGCCTCTTATTGCAGATAGAAGCGTTCTAATGAGAATCTTTTTTTCTCCTTTGACGTCTTGGCTGGAAATGCGAGTCTTTGCCCGGTAATTATAAAGATGGCTGCTAAATTTAACAATACGGTTTTTTATGGGCAATAAAGTCTCAACGGCAGGGCTTTCTCTTACTGCCAGATATCCGGCTGCTAAGCGTCCTCTTCCTACTTCCGAACGGATAAAGTGAAATTGCTGCATCCCTTTTAACTGATGGCCATAGGCAACGGTATCTCTAAAAGCGACGGCAGCTAACGATATACCCGACATTATAGCTACCAACACGAGTACCAAAGCTATTGAGATATTACCTCGATGGTTTGCGAACCAATGCATAACATGCACCTCCCATATCTTCATATCATTGTCATTTATAGTTTGGGAAAAGCTCATTAAGTTGTCAAGGTTTATTCGGTTTATTTTATTAGTGGGTAAAAAGCTTTTTAAAAATTAGATGGTGGACTTTTAAATTCCCAGCGAAGAGTAAGAAATCCTAAATCTCTCAATTCGTCAGAATCATAACCTTCAAAGATGATCAAAGGAAAGTCAGGCGGAGAATGTCTTTCAAAGCGTTTATCAAAGTGATATCGTTTGTCATAGCCGGCAGGCCCCAAATTAGGCGGGGGTGCTCCATATCTGGGTGGGCTGTCGGGGTCGATTGAATTATCTATATCCCACAATCCTGTATCAAAGCTGGGAGTGCCGCTTCGTCTTACATACCCTCTTCTTCTCTGAGCTATTGAACCGAACAACCAGATATTCCCCCTTAGTCTGACAACTCTGGGACGGTTATCCGGATTCGGGATTGCGGGTACACCGAAAACATTACCGGGCTCAGGCCATAAAGGATTATACCAGGGATAATCAAGTCCTAAAGGCCAGGGCTGCTGCAGGGTTGTCGGATAGTGAAACCGATGCAGATCGATTTTTGTGTATTTTCTGTCTCCCCTGTACTGGTCCGGTGTTGAACTTCCTTGACGAGCGTTTCTGTCGACTCTCATCGGACCGCTGTCCCAGTATTGGTCAGGCGTTGAACCTTTAGGGAACTGATATTGAAAGGAGACTATACCGTCCTCCCAGGTCTCAGTTCCTTGTCCTACCGCACAATAAGCTCCATACATATAAATACTGTTAGTGTTAGGCCTTCTTCTGATTGAATCTTCAGGACAGTTGTGGCCATACTGAATCCAGATCGATTCTTCGGAAATAAGCCCGAAATAGTCAGTCGGATTAACGGGAAGTGTTGTTTCTCCCGACTCGTTTAATCCATCAGGCCTAAGCCCCGGCTGTGTGTTTGTATAGGTGATATCATCTTTAATAAAAATTTCGTGTGAGCTTGCCCAAGTTTGAGAGCCGGTAACTTGGCCACTGATCCATAACTCCATCGGCACCCAATTAGAACCACCGCTGGCCGTGCCTGTGGGCCCTTCACGCCAGACAGTGTCAGGCATTGCTATTCTATTGACTCCGATCTCATTACCGACCGGCCCGTATGGTGGATAGCTGTCGTAAACAGTAAACTGGTTTACTTCTTCTATCCAGTCACTTTCGCTTGAAGGTGAATTGATGCTGATCTCGCCTATTTTCGACCTGAACGCCGTCCCCTCAATCGTGACAAAAGCTATCTTCTCGTCATTTTCATGAGTACCAAAAGGTGTACTGGCATTTCTGCGAACAGCGTTGGCTGTGGGGTCAAAAACTATTCTTTGATAGTTTTCTATTAAGCCGCCCCTAAAAATATGTTCTTTAGGATATACTGTGCCACCACCCGGATAAACCCTGATTTGACCGGAGGTTGAAACTAAATCATAAAATCTTGGCCAACTATTTTGGCGTATCCAGATATCTGTATTGCTATGAACTCTGCCGTGTACGATATCACCCGCGTAAAAGCGAATATTACCTGGTACAGCGTTTCGCTCCTCGTCGATATCGCTAAAGTAGTGAAACACTGCCAGTGATTGTAGGGATCTAATTCTGTTTTCTGCATATCTCTTTGATTGGGACTGCAACTCCGGCGCTTGTGTGTCATCTCTTCCTCTGACTCCTGCCAGAAGTGTTCTGATTAAAAAACTTTTTTCACCCCTTTCATCTCTGATTGAGACCCGTGTTCTTGCCCTATATACAGTTCGAAAACGGTTAAATTCAACTCTCCGTCTTTTTATTGGTAGCAGGTTGTCTCGAGCCGGGTTGTCCATTGTTTCCAGATGACTTGCAGCTAAACGCCCTCTTCCGACCTCCGAACGAATATAATGAAATTGTTGAATGCCATCTAACTGGTTAGAAAACGCAACTGTATCCCGAAACGCAATGGCAGCTAAAGAAATGCCCGAAAAAATAGCTACCAAAGCAACTACGATGGCTATGCCTATGTTCCCCTTGATATTAACGATGTCACACATAACTCAGCACCTCCTGCAAGCTAAGCAATAATTTCTATGTATACATAGTTAACAGAAATGCTTCTCCGAAATTGTCAAGAACTGTTTTTGATGGAACATGAAAAAAAATATTCGAAGACTGCTTTGTCCTATAAAAGGAGCTGAATATATCATGCAGGTGGTCTGGCAGGGAAAAATTGGGAAAGAGAATAATAATCAATTTCTATTCTACTGCAAGTGTCTCAGAGTTAGGTGTCGGTCTTTTTAGAGGTAATAGCGGAGAGGGAAACAATATCTATTGGGACATTGAAACAAGCGGCAGAGAAAATTCAGCAGATCGTGCCGGGGCAATGTAAGAACTTATAGATGAATAATAAATCGAGAAATTGATTGACACGATATTAAGCGGTGAATAATTGCCAGCGAGTATTCTGTCAAAGAAAGAGGACATTAACAAAAGTTTTCTCTGTAAGGCGATTAGAGGTAACCAGAAGAATAAGGAAAGTTATTTTAAGATAATTCAAAGGAAGGTTTGATTTTGACATAAACTAGGAGGTTGAATCGCTGGAAGCAACTATTAAACAGCAAGATTTGTGCTCTGTTTTACCCGCTTTGCCAGCTAACCAGTTTAATAGAAAAGAAGATTTCACAGGTCAAGAAAGAAGATTACCCAGGTTAAAAAGCCGGTTTACCAAACGGATGGACCGAAGCGACGAGGAACGCGATCAATTCAGCGTTCCGGAATCACTGGTAACTGGTAAATCGATTTTAAACATAGTAAACGTCCATGACTGCGAGAATGAAGAACGAAGAATGAAAAATGAAGACACCCGAGGGGATGATTATAATATTAACGAAAGAGATGAGAGTCAGCTGTGAAGGCCAT
>PWNZ01000134.1 GCA_003564135.1 Candidatus Cloacimonadota bacterium | reverse complement strand
TTACTCTAAAAGTTTGCTCATTTCGGGGACATGAGATGTTAACGGGAATATTTCTATCACTTCTCATAGGTCTCATGTTATCAATTTGACTATCCGGTATATCAATTATCACGCCTTCTATGTCTCTAAGGTGTCTTATGTACCAAGGTGTATTAAGAAGACTCAGATTGGCGACTGTCACATCAGGTCTGATTCCACTTAACTCTCGAGATTTTCTTTTCACAGCAGCTTGGATTACTGTTTCGACTTCCGATTCGGGATAAACATCTCTGGCTTCATACTTGTTTTCAAAAGAATAGGGATCATAAACAGCTTGTGCGTACCATAAGGGGAAGGTGTCGTTATCTCCATTGGTAAAGATGATTGCATTTTCTTCCACACTGTTTAGAAAGTTTAACCCATAATCTAAAGCTATAAATTCTTTTGAACGGTCGTGAATAAAGTATTGAGAGCTAAAATTGATTACCGGTAAAAGTAAGAATAAAGCTAATAATGGTTTGATTAATACTTTTTTGTTCTTAGCTATTAATCTGATTAAACCAATTGATCCAATGGCCATCCAGACGCCCCATAGGTAGTAAGCAGAAACGAAGAAGTAGTCTCGGTCACGGACTTCGGCATCCGATAAGTTCATCACGAAAATCATCGCAAAGCAGGTCATGAAGAAAAAAGCGAATAGATAGACAAAAGAATGCTTGTTTTTCTTAGCTTGATGGTACATGCCGAAAAAGCCTAAAAATAAGACAACTATGCGTGATAAGGCAGCTAAGAACCCTGCAGGGAGTTTTGTCCATTCGGATATAGTTTCTGCATGGAAAAACTGCCAAAAGAAATACCTGAGGAAATGATGTGAAAACTGGTATAAGGCAGTAGCTCTTCTATCCATGAAACTGATAACTCCGTATTGTCTTCGGAGGACATAATCTGTGAAGAGTTCAATATTATGAGGATCTCCTTCATTAATGAACGGTCTAAGCTCCGATCTCACCAAAAGGTAAAGATGAGGCGTGAGAGCTATGATAATCAGAGCAATGCCCAACAGCCATGCTTTACTTTCGACACGGTCTCTGAAATGTATATATGTGATCAGGAAGAAGAAAATACCGGTCACAAATTTTGCCATATCCGGTATATTGTACTGTTTTCCTATCTCAATAAACATGAAGTATAAGATTAGCGAAATAGCAAAGTATATGGCAAAACGTAGCCAAAACTTATTAGTCTTTATACTGTCTAAAAGTACCGGGTAAAGGACTACTAACAGCACCGCGGGTACTGTTTGTAATGCCGTTTGGTGAATGCTGAACCCCAGGAAAAATATATATATAATTAGAAGTAATATATTTTGATGAGAGAAGTTTCTTGCTTTCTCAACCCAAACCAGTGTCAAATACATCGTTAGATTGATCACTAAATCTCTTCCGGGATATACTGAGGCCTCTATAGCATTATTCCAAAAGGTAAAGGAAAAAGCATGATAAAGAGCGGCAATGATACCGGCGGTGATTATAAGTGACTTGTTAGCTTCTATCATAGTAACTAACTTTACTGCCAGCAAGTAGGTAAATACAACCGCTAATGAAGACATTAATCCCGAAACTGCATTCATTACGATGGCATGGGGAAGCCCTAGCCCCATTATTGAAAAGAAACGACCTAATAAAATATAGAAAGGGTTGCCAGGTGGGTGAGGAACACCTAATATGCTACTGCAAGCTATATATTCACCGACATCCCAGAAAGTTACAGACCTGTTTTGAGTCATCCAGTAGATGATTAATGTGCCAAAAAATATGAACAGGGAAATTATCAGGTTAGTCTTAGAATTGATGAGAGGTTTGGGTCTCATCGCCTTATAGTAACTATCGCTATGGTCTAGTACATTATCTTTAATAATTGATTTTTGAAACTTCTTTTTTTGTGGCATAAAAACACCTCTAAAAATGAATAAGCTCATGAGTGGTATCGCTACTAAACATGAGCTTAATAGTTTGTTATTTTAACAGTTGCTCCACATTGGACGTTTCCTGTTTTACTACACTTAAATGGTGCATTATTATGGGATAGGAACTAGTGATCACTTTATCCGCTACCTGTCATTTCTTCAGCTTCAGGTGAGTATTGGTAGTCAGGGTCTTTCCCGTCAGTGATTACTTCTTTAGTTATGGTGCATTTCTTTACTCTTGCCATGTCAGGCAGATGATACATTATTCCTAACATAGTTTTTTCCATAATAGCCCTCAAACTGCGCGCTCCGCTTTTTTGTTTCACGGCAACACTAGCTATCTCATAAAGGGCATCAGTAGTAAAGTCAATATCTACACCTTCCATGTCAAACAATTTTTCGTACTGCTTGCACAACGAATTTTTTGGTTCGGTTAATATTTTGACTAATGCACCCTGACTTAGTTCAGTCAGCGCGGTCATTACCGGAAGTCGTCCTACAAGTTCCGGAATCAGTCCATACTTTAGAAGATCATCAGGTGTCACTTCAAAAAAGATTTCTGTGGACATTTTTTCTTCGGTTGCTATGTTTGCTTCAAAGCCGACACTTTTTTGGTTAATCCGGCTCATAATAATTTTTTCTAATCCACAGAAAGCGCCACCAACAATAAAGAGAATTTTACTGGTATCGATCTGGACAAAATCTTGATGAGGATGTTTTCGTCCACCTTTTGGTGGAACATTTACCACAGCTCCTTCCAAAATCTTTAACAAGGCTTGCTGGACTCCTTCGCCTGACACATCACGAGTTATTGAAGGAGTTTCCGATTTTCTGGAGATCTTATCGATCTCATCCACATAGATGATTCCCTTTTCCGCTTTCTTGACATCATAGTCAGCATTTTGCAGCAAGCGCACCAGTATGTTTTCTACATCTTCACCGACGTATCCGGCTTCCGTTAATGTTGTTGCATCAGCGATAGCGAAGGGAACTTTGAGAAATCTAGCCAGAGTTTGAGCTATCAGCGTCTTGCCTGATCCGGTAGGCCCTGACATGAGGATATTACTTTTTTCTATTTCGACATCGTCAGTTGATTTTTGTTTAAATATCCGTTTGTAGTGGTTATAAACGGCGACTGATATGGTCTCTTTAGCTCGGTCTTGATCTATTACATATTGGTCAAGATACTCTTTTATTTCTCTTGGTGTGGGCAAGACAAAATTGTCAAATAGTTTTTCTTTGTGATCAGTTTCGATAATGTTGTGGCACATATCGATGCACTCATCACATATATTCCCGGCTAATCCTTTGATCATGTGTTTTGTCTCGGACTCACTTCTACCGCAGAATGAGCAGTGCAGTTTGCTGTATTTATCTGAGAATCTATCCATTATTTTTTCCTCCTAAAATCCGGTCTAACCGAAGCATTTAAGCTAATACAATAGGAGACCTTTTCGTCCCGCTCACTAGCTCTATTTACTAATATATGCTTGTTGCTTCATTTGCCAATAAATTTGTTCCGTCTATTCCTCGAGAGTTCCGCCACTATTTATTATAACGAACTTATAGCTGATTACTTTCTTTTTTCTAAGATTTCATCAATTATGCCGTACTTTTGGGACTCTTCAGAGTTCATAAAAAAGTTTCTATCGGTATCTTTAGCTATTCTATCGATCGGTTGGCCGGTGTGCTTTGAAAGAATTTTATTGAGCCTTTCTTTCAGGTAAATAATTTCCTTAGCGTGAATTTCTATATCAGTTGCTTGACCTTGAACACCACCTAAAGGTTGATGGATCATGACACGGCTGTTGGGCAGCGCAGTTCTTTTGCCTGTTTTCCCTGAGGCCAAAAGGATTGCTCCCATTGAGGCAGCTTGCCCTATACATATTGTGCAAATATCAGGTTTAATATACTGGATGGTGTCGTAAATGGCCATACCTGCCGTAACCGATCCTCCGGGTGTATTGATATACATATATATATCTTTTGAGGCATCTTCACCTTCAAGATGTAATAGTTGTGCTATTACTAAATTGGCCACGTTATCGTCAATTACAGAGCTCACAAATATTATTCGGTCTTTCAGCAGCCTCGAGTAAATATCGTAAGCCCTTTCCGAACGACCGCTCTGTTCTACAACTATCGGTACATACGGCATGGTTACTCCTTATTTTTCTGTTTTTTCTTCTTGTTCTTTACCCTGTTGTTTATCTTTCTCAGGGTCTTCGGGTTCCTCTTGTTCAGGTTCTTTAGGATAGAGTTCATTATTTTCTATAAGGTATCTGTACAAAGCCTTATCTTTTAACTTTTGAACGAATTCCGGTTTTTTTGTTACATCTGGATCTCTCTTGATGAGATCTTCAACACTGATCTTTAGTTGATCTGCAAACTCTTTTAGAAGAGTTTCTTCCTCTTCTTTGTTAGGTTCTATCTTTATTGTTTCCTGAAGATAATTATAGAATAAATATTTCTTCATTTCTTGTTCGGCCGCAGGTTTAAGTATTTCAATGCAGTTATCGAGCGGTATATTGTAATTTTTTGCATATCCCTCAGCTAGGTTTTCAGCATAGTTGGCCACAGGAGTTGGAGGTAGGTCAAATGGGTTGTTTTCTAATAACGCCTGATCGATAGCTAAAATCTGGTTTTTTAGGGTTTCGCTTTCTACATAATTTTCAAGCTCTTTTTCTATGCCTGTCCTTAGCTCGTCCATGGTAGCAAAGTCGAATGTCTTGGCGAAATCTTCATTAAGGTCTGGGAGTTTTACATCGTAGATGTGTGTTATTTTGATCTTCTTTTTCTCATCTTCACCGGTTTGACTTTTTATTACAGCCTCTGTAGTATCTCCTACTGCCAATCCCACGACATTTTTTGTAAATTCTTCGCCAAAATTATTTTTGGTGAGGATAACCTGCTTGTATGTTTCCGGGTCAGAATTTTCGGGATTAATCTTTTGTTTATTTTCAGACTCTTCTTCCACTTGATCTTTTGTGGTTTGGTTATCGATTTCGGTAACTTCAAAAGATATGGCATGGTCTTTACATATCTTAGCTCCTTGATTCTCTGTCATCTCAGCCATTGCCTCTTGCTGCTGTAGTATAAAGGAATCTATGTTTTCTTTCTTTTTTTGTACTTCCAGATATGGTATTTTCAGACCGGTATATTGTTTTAATTCTATTTGCGGGGAGAGTTCATATGTGATAGTAGCATTAAGATCCGTATCTGGTTCCCAGTCCAAGCTTTTTACTTCAGGCTCATTGATGGGGTTGATATCTTTTTCTTTGAATACTTCTGTTATGTATTCACTAAGCTTTTCTTTAAGGTAGGTCTCTTTGAGTCTGCTGCCGAACATATTTACAACCATCGATAGGGGGGCTTTACCTTTGCGATATCCCGGTACAACAACATAGTTCTTGAAATTTCGTACTATTTCTTCGTAATCTTTCTTAGCTTTTTCTTTGGGTACGGTGATTGTCAGCTCTTTGAGGCATTGTGTGATGTTTTTTATTTCTGTCTGCACTACAGGTTCTCCTTTTGAAGTTTTCAGTCTACCATCCATGAGGTTATTACTTGATTAACTTAACAGAGTGCTGAGAATATGGTGCGAAAGGGGGGACTTGAACCCCCACGGGATTACTCCCACTGGATCCTAAATCCAGCGTGTCTGCCATTTCACCACTTTCGCTAAATATTCTATTCTGACAACTCTTCATATTTACGGGTATATTCTTCTAATACTTCATCGTTGCCGGTTTGGTATGCTGCTGCCCTGACCCATTCGATAGGATCTGTATCTTCTGGTGATAATTCATGCCATCTAATGCCGTATTCAACTATTTCTTCATAATTTTCTACTCGTCCCAGTGCAAATAACAGATATTGATATAGTTCAACTGTCTCCGGTTCTTCGGCAATGGCTTTTTTATAGAGATCTATAGCTTTTTCCAAATTATCCAGGTTAAAAGCTATAGTTGCAGCGTTAATCAACCCATCAACAAACTCACTATCTAACTCGTAGGACTTTACAAATGAATCGATAGCTTCATCATAGTTCTCCATAATATTATGAATTTCTGCTTTATTGAAGTAGTGGAATGGATTATCAGGTTCAATATCCACTAATTCTCTATACCATCTGAGAGCTTCTTCATACTCTTGTCGATTGGTATAATAGAGAGCTAAATTATTTCTCGAAGTGACATCAGTGTCCGATATGCCAGCGATTTTGTGAAAATACTTAGCCGCTTCTTCAAATTCATCCTCTGTTTGATGTATAGTAGCAATCATGATATAGGTTTTGGTACTATCCGGTGTAAGCTCCGCCAGTTGGTAAAAACTTTCTAATGCTTCTTGGGGGCGCTCTTCGGTGAAAAGATTTTGTCCTAAAGTGAACAGACGAGCCCAGCTGGCATTTCTTCTACGTTTTGCTTCCGTAACAATCTCCTCAAGATCGGGAAAATCACCCTGATCTTTGATGCTCTCATAAGCAGAGATTGCTCTTGTATAGAGCTCAAATGATCTTTCATAATAGTCCTGTGCTTTATCAAGTTGCTGTTCGGCGAAGCCAAAATATATATCAGCTGCTCTATTTAATGCTTCAATATTATAGGGCTGCTCTTCAATTACATCCAGATACCTTTCTAAAGCAAGGTCAAACATCTGTCTTGTGAAATATGTATTAGCAGACCTCATTAACATCCTGCTCTCTCCTGAAACTCTTTGACTTTCAGGTAATGGATCGCCCGCGCTGCAACCGATTGCAACAAGCATAGATATTAATAAGGAGAGGGCGATAAGGTCTGATATTTTTCTTAATTGCATTCTAACCTCCAGCTCTTTCTGATTGATTGTTTCCATTCTATTAAGAAATTTTAAGTGGGCTTATCGGTCAAGTATTTAATGGACTTGCCAGTCTTCGAAAACGGTTCACAATTACTGGTTCACCATTGCAGCTTAGCCATAGCGTATCATATTCTGAGGAAGAGTTCTTTGTTTTTTTGTGTTCAGGAAGCATCTATTTATCCCGCATAATGCAGTAGATTTCCGGAACGCAGGCAACGCGACGTGCCAATCTCATCAATGCAGCGTTCCGTTACACTTATAAAAAACAATGCCCCGGTGTAGTCACTGTAACTGCATTATCTGAGTTTATATTCTATGCAGATTAATCAGTATACACGAATTGTGTCGTTTTTAAAAAAAAGCCCACTCCCAAAATTTTGAAGTGATTGAGGTGGGCCTGTAGTTTTAGGAGACTAATTTTTTGTTTTGATAAACAAGTTATACAACGATGGTATAACGAATAAGGCCAATAGCATTGAGACTATTAAGCCACCGATACTGACTATACCCATAGGTTGTCTCAGTTCTCTACCTGCGGCTCCTAGTCCGGCTGCCATCGGTGCCATACCTAAAATTATAGCAAAGGAAGACATGACGATTGGTCTTAATTTTGTAGGACATGCAGTAATGAGTGCTTCTTTGACCGGCATACCTTCTCTTCTAACTAATTGATTTGTATAATCGAGCAAGAGAATAGCATTGTTGACAACAATTCCAACCAACATGATAATCGACATCATGGAAACTATGTTCATAGTCAAACCAACGACAAACATGGCCGCAAATACTCCGATAAGAGCAAATGGGAGTGTCGCTAGAATGAATAAGGGCTGTAAGAAACTCTCCAATAGGGCAGCCAGCAGCATATAAGTTAATAAGATAGCCAGGATGAAAGTCTGCAACATATCAGCAATAGTTTCCTGCATCATTTCACCCTCACCACCCCAGATTATACTATAACCGGAGGGTATGTCCAACTCTTCAATCTCATTCTCAATGTTATTTACTACAGTACCCAAAGGATAACCGGTAGCAACATCGCCTGTAAATTCCACTGACAGGATTTTGTCTCGTCGTAGCAAAACGCTTGGAGTTTCCGAAAAATCTAGATCGGCGAGTTGTGAGAGCTTATATGTTCCCGTGGGAGCTACTATTGGTATATTGGCTATTTTTTGTGGGGTGTCAACACTTTCTTTCATCAAACTGACTTTTATATCGTATTCTCTGCCCGCTTCTCGGTATTGAGTGGCAACAACCCCTTCAATCGAGGAGCGAAGTGACATAGACAGATCGAAAACTGTCAAGCCCGCAGAAGCCAGTTTGTCCATTCTGGGAATGAATGTCAGCTGGGGATTTCCGGGTCTAAGGCTTGTGTTGAAGTTAGTTAATCCTTCTGCCCTGCCGACATGTTCCATCATATTTTCGGTGAGGTCTGTCAGTTCATCCATATCCGGTCCCATCAAATAGAACTCTATCGGTGAACCACCACCACCTCCCATTGATGATACGGCGAAGACTCTGATAGTTGCATTAGGGATGTCGGACAATGATCTGGCAATCTGATCTGCAACTTGCCTGGTTGTAAGCCTACGTTGATCGGTATCAACCAATCTAACTCTAATTCGGGCGAGGTTTGCTCCTACTTCAAGCCTGCCAATGGATCCTAAGGTTGCTATCATTTGATCGATTTCAGGTCTTTCTGCTATACGGTTGTCTATTTCTTGCAGTAGTTGAGCGGTTTCATTCAGATCATAACCTTGCGGTAGTTCGATCTCAACAGAGATATTTCCTTCATCGGAAAATGGCATAAACTCAAAGCCTATCGCCGCTGCTAAGAATAGACTCAAAACAAAAAGGATAATTACTCCAGCTAATAAACTTGCTGAATATCTTTTCTTCTTGAGCAGAGTCTTTAGCGTTTTCTTATATAACTGCTCCCATTTACGGAAAGACTTGGTAGCGACTTTTGATAACCTGCTATTATTTTCTTTCTCAGGCAATATTAGCGATGCAAGCATTGGTGTCAAAGTAAACGATATCAACAGCGAAAAGATAGTAGCAAAAGTCACTGCTAAAGCGAATTCAGTAAAGAACTGACCGACCATCGATGACATTGTAGCGATCGGTAAGAAGACTACGATATTAGTCATAGTTGAGGCAATAACTGCCACTGCGATCTCCGACGTGCCTAATTCTGCAGCCTTTTTCCTGCCGTGTCCCATGGATTTATGTCGGAAAATATTCTCAAGTACGACTACCGAGTTGGTAACTAAAATACCGACAGAAACCGAGAATCCCATCAAAGTCATTAAATTCAAAGAAAAGTCGAACATCTGTAAAAGTATCAGCGACGAAATGATTGATGTCGGCATTGCTAATGCGACGATAAAGGTTGATCTAAGGTCTGCTAGGAAAAGCAGCAGAACTAGACCTGTCAGAAGGATACCTAACAAGATATTGTTCATGGTGTCATGGAAGGTGTCCTCGATAAAGAAAGCATTATCTCTGGCAATATTTATTGAGAACCCAGCCGGTAATTCATCTCTGATTTGCGGTAATAAAGACTGAATTTGGTTAGATATTTCAACCACATTCCCCTCTGGACTGGCAACGAGGCTGATGTTGATAACATCTTCCTGCCGTTCTCCGGTTTGCACATTATAATAGACACTTCTTTCTCTAACTTCTGCATTTGTGTCTTCAATTTGAGCTAATCTGTTTAACTTAACCTGGCCAAAGCGGGTAGGTATCTCTAAATCTCTGAGGGCTTCCAAGTCTTGCAACTCACCGACTAACCTGACAGAGAACTCCTGACCGTCATGTTGGAATTGACCACCGGGCATGTCCATATTATGAGCAGCAATTATTTGCGACAGTTGAGTCAGGGATATCGAATATCTTTCTACATCTGCCGGGTCTAATCTTATTTGAATTTCTCTGACTTCACCACCTGTGATGTTGACATTAGCTACACCGTCAATTTGCGAGAACCTGTCCCTCAGCATGCTATCTGCATAATCATAGAGTTCCGTGGGGCAAACGTTAGCGCTGAAGACCATGTCGATAATAGGCATGGCCGTAATGTCGAATTTGCCGACAATCGGCATGTCGGCACCGGATGGTAATTGGGCTAGAATAGCATCAACATTCTCTTTGACTTCTTGATAGGCAACGTCTGTATCTTCACTAAAATCGAACCTAATTAAAACAAATGAAGCATTTTCCATTGAATATGATTGGATAAAGTCTATATTACTAACTGTTGATACCGCATCTTCTACAGGCCTGGTTATCTGTGATTCAATCTCTTGTGGGCCTGCACCCGGATAGACAGTTTGAATAGTAATGAATGGGATTTCTATGTTGGGCATCAGGTTAAGCGGAAGTGATAGATAGGCCAGGATGCCAAAAACTATGAAAACCGATATGAACATAGTGATCATTACAGGTCTATTTATTGATAGTTTTGCTAAAAACATTATACTCCTCTAAAGATTGTAGTTGAGATTAAATCGGTTAGTTCGATATTACTCTAATAGTAGAACCATCAGAAATGGCGTTGGTCCCTTCAGTTATAAGCATGTCACCGGCTATCAGGCCTTCAATAATCTCGAAACGTAAACCATCTGTCCTTCCCAAAGATACATCACGACGATTTGCTTGATCATTGTGCAAAACGTAGACGTAACCTTGCTCTGGGCATGTGATGTGAATATATTGTCGTTCGATTACAATAGCCCGATCTTGAGCATAAGCATAAATGTCGATACCGGCTTGCAACCCGCTGATCATGACATCACCGGGATTGTTGAATTCTAAGTTAACGATAAAACCCTGCCTTAATGGATCTAAGGTTCGAGAAACTTGTGTCACTTGACCGATCAACTCCTGTCCTCTCCATTTGGCAAGGGCATGAGATCCGGATCGGAGATCGTCTAATTCTTCTTCAGTTGCCCAAACACGGCTTTTGAATCTATCGAGAACGGTTATTGTCACTAAGGGGTCTCCCGGATGCACGGATTCGGTTTCGACAACCGGTATTTGAGTAACATAACCGGCGAAGGGAGCAGTGACTCTTATACTTTTTGCTGCTGAGTTGTAGTTAGCTTTTGATACTATATAATTGGTCTCTACTTGATCTAAGTCTTGTCCGGAGATACCACCGGCCTCATATATTGTCTTCATTCTTTCATACATAGACTTAGCGTTGTTATAAGCAGCTTTAGCCTGTAAGTATTGGCCTTGTGGGTTGTCTTGAGGTAATTTTAACAGCAATTGATCTTTTTCGACATAATCACCGACGTTAACTTTGATCGACTCTATTCTGTCTCCGACCATAGCATTAACGGTTGATTCCTTGATGCCGGTAAGATGTGCATTATAATTGTAATTGATTGAGAATGGTTGGTGGTCTATCTTCCTTACTCTAACAGGAATTCCTTCTTCGTCATTAATTTGCTGTATAGTTCTGAATTCATTATTGTTTTCATTACTACAGCTAATGATTGCTATAGCTGTTATCGTTATCATAAATAAGACTCTAAAATTCATAGCCTGACTCCTTTATGTTTTGACCTTAGATATAATTTTCGTTAGTATAGTCTCAAGCCCATGGATTGCTTGAGATTAGTCTGGGCAATATTAACTTTATATAGGGATTGCATCAATGAAAGATTGGCTAAATTGCGTTCCAGTTGAGCATCCAGTACCTCTAAGTTAATACCTATTTGATTCTCGTAGCGAGTGGCAGCAATAGATAAACCTTTTTCAGCTAAATCGACAAGCTTTTGCTGGGCTTCATAAATCTCTATTGCATATTCAAGCTGCTGCCAAGCATTTGTGATATCTAACCTGATCTTATCCTGAAGATCAAGGTATTCTAATTTCGCTTTGCGGTGTTCATGCCGGGCTTGAGTGACCTTGGCAGTGTTACCAAATCCGGTGAAAAGAGGCATTTGCAGACCCAACATTACCTGATAAGAAGAGGCAAAATCTCCTGGAGATATTTTCAGGTCGTCTTTTCGGGAAAAAGTGTTGTATTCTGCTGAAAGAGCTACATTAGGAAGATAGTTTCCACGTTCTGCCCGATATTGAAGTTCATACATTTCTTCCATTGTTTTTACTAAACCTAATTCAATACGGTTGTCTTTCCCTGTCTCAACAGCTTCCTCTAAAGATAAGGCTAACCTTCCGGGCAGATCGATGGTTCCTTCTAAATCTATTTGATATTTGTCTAGACCTATATGCTTGCTAAAAGCTTCCAGCCAAATATTATAGTTATTTTCTGCCTGACGAATTTCAGGGGTAAGTTTTTTTAATTCTAACTCTGCTCGTATTAAATCGAATTCAGATACCAGTCCCTGCTCATACATATCCGAAACTCGATCGAAATGTTGTTGTGCTATGTCAATAGCCTGACGGTTTATGTCGAGCAGTTCGGACAATAAAAGCCCCTGATAAAACATATCAATCGTATCGAATACAATCTCTCTTTTCTTTAGCTCATACCTTCTTGCTTCTAAAGTTGTGTATCTGTCGGCTGCTCTTATGCCGCTCATCAGCTTGCCGCCCAAATATACTACCTGATCTAATTTTATTCCTGCCGCAAAGGTGGTCTCTTCTTGAGTCTTATCGGGAAGCATAGAATTAAAACCTTCCTCTAAAAAACCAGCCAGCATCTTAGTGTCGGCATCTGCTCCCGGGGAGAGCATATCGCTGATACTCAGTCTTTCCGGTATCATAGATGAGCGTAGTTCGGTTCTACTTAGCTGATAACCACCGGTAAGCTGTATCTGAGGCAGCAGAGATGACCTGACCTCACGATAATAAGCTTCAGCGACAGATACATTCTCAGCCGTTGCCCGGAGTTGAAGGTTGTTCTCTATAGCCAATTCAATACTTCTCTCTTTGGTAACCGTCTGTCCAAATATAGATCGGAAGAG